>CALEOJ010000173.1 GCA_937910425.1 uncultured candidate division WPS-2 bacterium | reverse complement strand
GGCGTCGCGCTCCGCGCCGCGCTGCCGCTGCCGCTGCCCGCGAGCTTGCGGCCGGGGCTCGCGTTCTCCGCGCGGACCGTGCTCCAAGCCGCGATCGTGGTATCAGGCTTCACGCTCTCGCTGACGATGATCGCGCGCACCGGCATCGGCACCCTCCCGGTGACGCTCGGCACGATCGCGGTCGCGCTGATCCTGGCGCCGCTGGCCGGCCGTCTGCTCCGGCTCGATCGCATGCTCCAAACGCTGGTCGGCGTCGGCACCGCGATCTGCGGTGCGTCCGCGATCGCCGCGGTCTCGTCGGTGATCGAGCCCGACGAGGCGGAGATCGCACTCTCGATCGCGATCATCTTCTTCTACAACATCGTCGCGGTGATCGTGTTTCCGCCGATCGGGCACGCGCTGCACCTCGCGCAGGACGCGTTCGGCGTCTGGGCGGGGACCGCGATCAACGATACCTCCTCCGTCGTCGCTGCCGGGTACGCGTACGGCCGCGAGGCCGGCGACCACGCGACGATCGTCAAGCTCACCCGCGCGTCGCTGATCGTGCCGATCGTCGCGGCGATCGCCCTGTGGCGAGCCCGCGCGCAACACGGCGCCGGAGTCCAGGTCCCGTGGCGGCGCATCATCCCGTGGTTCATCCTGTGGTTTTTGTGCGCGGCGCTCGTGAACAGCAGCGGGATCGTCCCGGCGACGTGGCACGACGCGATCGCGGCGCTGGCGGTGTTCCTGATCAGCGTCGCGCTGGCCGCGATCGGCCTGCAGACCGAGCTCGCCCGGCTGCTGCGCACCGGCGCCCGCCCGCTGGCGCTCGGCTTCGTCCTCTGGGTCGCCGTGGCGGTCTCTTCGCTCGCGATCCAGCACGTCACCGGGCTGTGAGCAGCCGTTAACGCGTCAACGCGACGTCAACGCGCGCCGACGGCTCACGGATCTTTTACCTTACGAGGGTTCACACGGCGTTAGGAGCGGCGTACGCTCGGAAACGTACATGCAGTCGAACGGCGCCCGTCGACTCATGAGCTCCGGTTAGGACGCCAACCCACGGTACGTCCGTTCGGAGTTTTGCTCCGGGCGGCGGGCTCGCGGAGCGAGCTCTCGCCGGTACAACGCCGGCGCCGTTTCCGAAAGGGACCATTTCGCGGATGAAAGCGGCTCTTTTCCTCGCAGCTCTCGCGCTCACCGCGTGCAGCGCCCCCGGATCCAGTCTGGGCACGATCCCGGCGGAGAGCGGCGCACCGCGCACGACGAACGATATCATCGGCGGCGCGCCCTCTGCGAGGTTGAGGGCCATGCTGTTCGACGCCCCGATCGCGGGGATGTCCGGCGTGAAGGTCAACATCGGGATCGACGGCTTGCAGCTCGTTTCGAGCACGGGCCGCGCGGTGCCGTTCGTCACGAACGCCAAGCCTGACGTGGTGAATCTGCTCGACCTGCAGAGCCACTCGGAAGACTTCGATGGGACGGCGCCCCTGGGCGTCTACAGCGCGGTACGAATGCTGATCGACTCCGCATCATCGAACGTGACGATCGGCAAGATGACGATCCCCGTCATCTGGGGTACGCCGCGCAATCCGACCTCGGCGCCGGTCGTCGCCGTGGATTTCCCGTGCACGTTCGCCCTCACCGGACTCCCCGGGCCGCCGCCGCAGATCTCGATGGACTTCAACGTGCTGCATTCGGTAAAGTTCGCGAACGGGACGATCTACATTCAACCGTCGGTCAGCGCGGCCGGCGCCGCCGCGCAGGTCGCCGGCACGGTGCAGAACCAGGCCGGGAAGCCGGTTAGCTCGGCCGCGGTGCTCGCCGTCGACGCGCTCGGACATGTGGTGAACTCAACGGTGACCGCCAGCAACGGTTCGTACACGATCCACGCACTGCCGGCCGGGATCTACTCGATCCAGGTAAAGAACAGCTACGTCACCGCCGTCGGCGACACGATCACCGCGGTAGGTGCGGATGCCGGAGCCGCGCCGTCGGCGACCGCGATCCTCGCTCCGAACGACAACGTCCACCTCCCTGCGCTCGTCGACTGACGGGGTCATGATGAAGGAACGCCGCGACGTTCTGGCACTCGATGATCCGCTCCGCGTCGCACGCGCCGCGCAGCGGTCTGCCCACTACGACGCCGCGCTCGGCGTGCTCGAGGGCTGCGAAGACTGGTCGGAAGAGCTCGCGGAGAAAGCCTCTCTTCTCAAGGCGGAGACGTTGGGTCGCCGCGATCCGAGCGAGGCCCTCGCCTATCTCGCGAGCGTCGACGACCTCTTCGTTTCGGCGGAGGGCCGGTTCGGCCGCGACATCGAGTGCGGCCGGCTCCAGGCGACCGTTCGCGACTTCACCTCGGCCGAGTCTTACTACGCCGACGCTCGCGTACTGGCGGGCGCGGTGCCCGACGGTGCGCACACGATGGCGTACCACGATCTTCGCATGCGCTGGCTGCGCCGCGAGTGCGATCCGGACGCCCCGGAGGTCGCGCTGGCGATCGCGCATCCCGACCCGAGTATCGCGTCGGCGGCCTACGCATACCGCGGCTGGCTCCATGCGGGCAATCGCGACTATGACGCTCACATCGCTGACCTCGTTCGCGCGGTCAGCTACGCGGCGCGCGACGGCGACGAAGCCGTCGACGTCGCGACGTTGGCGACCTCGATCCACGCTCTGGCACAGGTCGCGTTCGAGACCGCGAACGCGGGGGGTATCGCGGCTGCCCGGATGGCGAGCGACGCGCTGGCCTGGACGCCCGACGTGCGGGTGCAGCAGTTCGCGACGATCCGCGCGTTCGGGTGGGACGCCTTCATGCGCGGCAACCCGGGCCGCGCGCAGTGGGCATTCAAAGAAGCGCGCTCGATCGCGCCCAGCACGACGTGGCGCATCATGGGCCATCTCGACCGCGCGTATGTCGCGCGCATGTCGGGCAACGAGTTCTGGGCGCTCGAGGAGCTGGCGCAAGCCGATGCGCTGGCGTTCGAGATGCCGTGGGAATCGAGCTACGGCGAAGAGCGCCAGGTGCTGGTCACGCTCGCCGTACTGCACGCGCCGGCCGATGCCGCGCGCGCACAGCGGTATGCGGCGCTGTACTCGCGCATCGGGACCGAGAGCATCAACCCCGCGCTCGCCGTGCACGGCGACCGCCGCGCGCACGCGCTCGCCCGGTACGCGCAGGGCCGCATCGAGCAGACGCTCGGGCGGCGCGAGGCGGCCGTCGTCGCGCTACGCGAGGCCTTCGAGATCTTCGACACCGCGTCGTTCCACTTCCGCGCGGTGCTCGCGGCGACCGCGCTCGCGGAGCTGACCGGCGAAGACCGCTGGCGCGATGCCGCGCTCGCGCATGCCGGTTCCTATCCCGACTGTCCTCTGGTCGCCGTCGCGGAGCATGCCGGCGAACGCGAGCAGGCGATGCCGCCGCAGCTCTCCCCCGTGCAGCGTCAGATCGCGCGCGCCCTGTGGAACGGTGTCGATCTCGCCGAACTCTCGAGCCGTTTCAGCCGCAGCCTGTACCGGATTCAGCGCCAGGTCGACGCCGTGTACGCGGCGTTCGGCGTCACCACGCGGACGGCGCTGCACGACGAAGCGCGCACACGAGGGCTGGCATGAGCTCGGCCTTCCTCGCGTGCACCGCGCTCGCGCTCTCCGCCATCGCCGCGTTTCTCGCGTCGCGCTGGTGGATCCGCGGCCGGGCCGTCATGGAGGCCGCGCGGGTGATCGCCGCCGACGCGGTGGAGCGTCGCTACAATCTGCTCGAGGCGATCCGCGAGGGGATCTACATCGTCGACGCGGAGCTCCGCGTGACGCACGTCAACGACGAAGCGGAGCGGCTGCTGCGCCGTACCGCCGACGAGATGATCGGCCTCGAGCTGGACCAGCTGGTCGACCCGCTCGCCTCCGAGCTCGTCCCCGACATCCGCGCCGCCCGGCGCAGCGGCATTCCGATCGAGCGGATCCACGCCTTTCCCGCGCTCCAGACCTGGGTCGAGGTCCGCATCCTGCCGGCGGCCGACGAGACGCTGATCTCGCTCGAAGACGTCAGCGCGCAGACGATCGCCGAGACGCAGCTGCACGAGAACGCGCACAGTCTGCAGCTCGTCGCCAACAACGTCGACGCGATCTTGTGGACCGTCGGCCGCGACGGCCGCTTCAGCGCGATCTCCGGCGGCGCGCTCAGCCAGCTCAAGTTGCGCAGCGAGGATCTCGTCGGCCAGTCGTGCTCGACGCTGGTCGCGGAAGACGTCGTCCGCGACGTGTTCACCGGCCGCCACGTGCGCGTCGAGAGCGCGCACGGCGATCACTGGCTGCGCCATCACGTCGAGCCGCTCGCCGACCGCGACAACAACATCGTCGGCGCGGTCGGCGTCTCGATCGACATCACCGAGCTCAAGCGCACGCAGCGCCAGCTGTTCGACGCGGCGCACCGCGACCGGCTGACCGAGCTGCCCAATCGTTTCTCCCTCGACCAGCGCCTGCAGGAAGCCGTCGCACTGGCGGGCCGCGAGGACAAGCGCCTCGCGCTGCTCTTCCTCGACCTCGACCGCTTCAAATCGATCAACGACACGATGGGCCACGGCGCGGGCGACGAGGTTCTGCGCGAAGTCGGCGCACGGTTGCAGAAGTGCATCCGCGGGGGCGACTTCATCGCGCGCCCCGGCGGCGACGAGTTCGTGATCCTGATGTCGTCGATCGCCGGCGTCAAAGACATCGAGATCCTGTCGCAGCGGCTCATCCGGGCGCTCGCGGCGCCGATCCAGCTCGACGACCGCGAAGTCTACGTCGGGGTCAGCATCGGGGCCGCCGTCTTCCCGGAGCACGGCACCGACGCGAGCGCGCTCACCGCGCACGCCGACGCCGCGATGTACCGCGCCAAAGGCGGCGGCGGCAGCGCGCTCGCGGTCTACGAGAACGCGATGCACGCCGAGGACGCGGAGCGCTTCGCGCTCGAGGCCGACTTGCGCAGCGCGCTGCAGCACGGCGAGATCGAGGTCGAGTACCAGCCGCTGGTCGACCTCGCGTGCAATCAGATGGTCGGCTGCGAAGCGCTCGCGCGCTGGCGCCATCCCACCCGCGGCACGATCATGCCGGACGTCTTCATCCCGATCGCCGAGCAGTCGGCAACGATCGTCGACATCGACCGCTGGGTGCTCCGGCAGGCGTGCGCCGCGGCGGCGACGTTCCGCACGATCGATCCGAACTTCCGCATCGCCGTGAACCTCTCGGCGCGCGATCTCCGCGAACCGTCACTCGCGCTGACCGTCGGGACGACCCTGAGCGAATACGATATCCCCCCGCACGCCCTGATCCTCGAGATCACCGAGACGGCCGCGCTCGACGACGACGTGCTCCCGGGGATGCAGCGCCTGCGCGAGCTCGGCGTGCACATCGCGATGGACGATTTCGGGATCGGCTACAGCTCGCTAGCCCGCCTCAAGCGGCTGCCGATCACGATGCTCAAGATCGACCGGACCTTCATCCGCGACGTCACCGAGGACGAGTCCGACCGCGCGATCGTAACCTCGATCGTCAACGTCGCGAAGGCGTTCGGCTTGCGCGTCGTCGCCGAAGGGATCGAGACCGAAGAGCAGGCCGTCTTCGTCGCCTCACTGGGCTGCGAGGACGGGCAGGGTTACCACTACGGCAAACCCCAGCGCTTCGACGTTTTCACCGCGGCACTGCGCTCGTCGCGCCGCCCGAAGCTCCGCCTGGTCGAACGCACGGCCTGACCGCGGCGCGCACGAACCCGCCGAAGATCGCGCGGCTTGCGCCGGCGTCGAGATCGCGTGTCGACTCCGGGTGCCACTGCACCGCGAGCCAGAATGGGTTCTCGAACTTCGCTTCGAGGGCTTCGATGACGCCGTCATCCGTACTGGCAACAACGCGAAGATCGTCGGCGCATCGGCCCGCGGCCTGGTGGTGACGCGAACCCGTCGCCAGATTCAGCGTCTGCGCCGTTCGCGCCAAGAGGCTGCCGGGGGCGATCCGCACGATGTGCTCGTCGATGACATCGCGGCGCGGCGCTCCATTCGGCCCGAGAGGAGCGTGCGGAATCGCAGTAGCCGGACTGTCGGATGCCGGAATGTCGCCGATCAGCGAGCCCCCGAATGCGACATTCGCAATCTGCAGTCCGCGGCAGATGCAAAGGGTGGGCATCCGCTGTTCGCGCGCTTCCCTGAGCAGCAAGCGCTCCAGCTTGTCCCGGTCACCGTCGACGCCTTTGGCAAGCTCGAGTTCTCCTCCGTAAAGCGCAGGGTCGACATCGCCCCCACCCGTGAGGACGAGCCCACCGACATCGGTCAGCTCCGGCGCCGGCTCGCCCGGCGCGATGAGCAGCGGGTCCGCTCCTGCCTCGCGCAACGCCTCGCAATACTCGTCGGCTTCGCGTCCGCGCCCCGCGGTCACGAGAATGCGCGGCCGGGTCGAGAAACCCATAGAATCCTACTTCGCGAAGATCTCGATCGTGTAGTGGTCGGGGTCGGTCACGAAGAGCGCTCGGCCACCGCCGTCGCGGTCGTACGTCGCCACGCCCGCGCGCTTCGCGATCGCGTCGAGGGTGGCCGCATCGGGTACGCGCAGGCCGAGCTCGAACTTCGCGCGCTCGGTCGGGGGCGCGTGCTCGAAGACGAGCGTGAACTCGCCGAATTCGATCCGTACGGCGTCGCCGTGACGGACCATCTCGACGCCCAGCACGTCGCGGTAAAACCGCTCCGTCACGTCGATGTCCGACACTCCGAGCGTCAGTTGTGCCGGAACGATGCCGCTGCTGATGCTCACGCGCTACGGCGCCGGATAGTGCGAGTCGTCGCCGTACGGGACGAACAGCGTGTGCTCGGGCTGGAAGCGCAGTTTGATCGTACCGACCTTCCCGTTGCGGTGCTTCGCGATGATCAGCTCTGTCAAATCCGGCTCTGCCGACGTCTCCTTGTTGTAGTAGACGTCCCGGTACAAGAACGTCACGATATCCGCTTCTTGCTCGATAGCCCCCGAATTGTGCGTGACGAAGTCGTTGACGCAGAAGTTGTGCAAATCGCCGACGGTCAGATCGTAGACCGGTTCGGAACCTTGCGGTTCGATCGAAACGATCGGATCCCAAAGTACATCGGAGATCGCCAAGGACGCGAGGAAGTCGTCGTCGAGCCGGTTCGCTACAACGGTGCACGTCGCACGAGACATCGCCTTCCCTTGATCGCGCCATCCGAGCGCCGCGTGCGAAAACCCGCGATCCGCGCGCAAGGTGGCGACGCGCTCGTTCACATCCAGTGGGATGCGATCGAATTGGCCGGCATCGTTCAGCTTATCGTGTTCGATCTTCGCAAGCGCGCGCTGATGCTTCTGACCCAAGCCCAGCATGAGAGCTTGTCCCGGCGACATCTGTGCAGGGACCGCCGGCGCATCGTAGCGCCGGGGCACGGCGATCGACCGGCCGGCGGCGAGCTCGCGGAGCTCGGACCAGCCCGAAACGGTGAGGAAGCGATGGCCGTCGGTGCAGCGGATCACGCGGCCGCTCTTGGTCGTCACGCGAAAGACCGGCTTGCGACCGACTTCCCAGGCGTCCACGATCGGGCGCCGCACCAGGCGCATCCCTTCGTCCACGGCCCAGACGTCGAAGCGCATCCCGCGCTCCGCGATCTCCCGGATCGCGTGGCGTTCACCCGTTTCGGCGTTCGTCACGAGCGATTCGCCCGCCAGGCAGTCGCGCAAATCTGAGAGGAGGGGGCGTTTGTCGGCGCGGGTTTCGACCGCGCGGTTGAGCTGGGCCACCGCGATGATCGGGACGCCGAGATCTTTGGCGGTCGCTTTGAGCACGCGGCAGATCTCGGAGAGCTCTTCGTTGCGGTTGACGACTTTACCGAGCGTCGACGGGCGCACGAGCTGGAGGTAGTCGACAAACACCGCGGCCAGACCGTTGCCGGACTTGAGGCGGCGTAGCCGCGAGCGGATCTCGGTCACCGTCACGGCGCCGGAGTCGTCGAGATAGATCGGCAGCTCGTGCAGCAGCCCCATCGCGTGGCCGATCTTCTCCCAGTCGCGATCGGCGATCGCGCCGCGCCGCAGCTTCGAAGCGTCGAGTTTCGCCTCGGACGAGAGCAGGCGCTCGACCAGCTCCTGCTTCGTCATCTCGAGCGAGAACACCGCGATCGGCTTCTTTTCGTCCTTCGCCGCGGCGACGGCCATGTTGAGCGCGAGCGAGGTCTTGCCCATCGCCGGCCGGGCCGCCAGGATGATCAGATTGCCGGGCTGCCAGCCGGCGGTGTAGTCATCGATGTCGCGGAAGCCCGACGTGACTCCGGTCCGGTCGCCCTTTTGCTCGTGCCGCTTCTCGAGCGACTGGAAGACGCCGAGCAGCAGCGACGGGACGAGCGCGAACGCGTTGTGGTCGCTGCGATTGCCGACGTCGTAGACGACCTGTTCGGCCTTGTCGATCGCCGCCGGGACATCTTCTTCGGAGTCGTAGCCGAGCTGCGTGACGCGGGTTCCGGCGTGAATCAGCCCGCGCAGGGTCGACTTCTCGCGCACGATGCGGGCGTAGTAGTCGGCCGATGCCGCGCTCGGCACCGTCCCCATCAGCGAGTTGAGATACGCGAGTCCGCCGATCTTGTCGAGCATTCCGCGGTTACGAAGCTCTTCCGCGAGCGCGACCTTGTCGAGCGGTTCACCGCGCTCGTAAAGCGCGTACAGCGCCAGATAGATCGACTCGTGCAGCGAGGCATAGAAATCCGACGGCTGGACGATCTCGCTGACCGTCGCCATCATCTCCTTGTCGACCAGGATCGAGCCGAGCAGCGCCATCTCCGCTTCGAGATTGCTCGGCGGGATGCGATCGATGGTCGATACGAACGGAGCGACGTTCACCGGGCAGCTTTCGGATGAGTGCGGGCGCGCAGCGCAGGCGGCGCCGGAACGCGCACGCCCAAAGCGGCGAGCGCTTCCATCACGGTTCCGACGGGGATCACCTCGATCCCCTCTGGCGTAGCATCGATTTCGCGCGCGTTCTCGCGCGGAACGAGAATCGCTCTCATGCCGGCCTGGCGCGCGGCGTACAGTTTCTCCACAATTCCACCGATCGCACGCACGTTTCCGGCCAGCGATACCTCGCCGGTCACCGCGACGTCCTGCGGCAGGGGCGCTCGCACGAGCGCGCTGTAGAGCGCCAGGAAGAAGGCCAGGCCGGCCGATGGCCCATCGATGTTCCCGCCGCCGACCACGTTGACATGCAGGTCGTGCTCGGCGGGGTCGATCCCGGCGACCGCGCGGATCACCGAGGTCGCGTTGAAGACCGCGTCGCGCGCCATCGAACCCGCGGTGTCGTTGAAGCGGACGGTCCCCTTGCGCTTCTCGCGCGCGACAAACGCAGCCGCCTCGATCTCGACGATCGAGCCGACATACGCAATCACGCCCAGGCCGTGCGCCTTGCCGATCTCGCGCGCCCGCCGAGCGCGCGTCGGGCTGTGCTGCACGATGCGCCCGGCCTGCACCACCTCCAGCACGTCCTCTTCGCGCACGGCCGCTCCACGCGTGCCGCCGGCGCGCTCGAGCGCGTGCCCGTAGGCATCGGCGAGGATCTGCACCGCCTTGCGGCCCTCGATCGTGTAGGAGGCGACGAGGTCGGCGACGCGCCGGCTGATCTTGGCGCCGAGGCGCTGCGCCGCTTCGACGACGATGCGCGCGACCTCCGCCTGCGTGAGCGGCTCGAAGTAGACCGCGGCGCAGCGCGACCGGATCGCCGCGTCGATCGCCTCCGGATCGCGCGTCGTGGCGCCGATCAGCACGAAGTCGGCCGGCGCCCCGTCCCGGAACAGCTTCTTCACGTAGGCGGGAACGTTCGGGTCGTGTTCGTCGTAGTACGACGACTCGAACGTGACGCGCTTGTCCTCGAGCACTTTGAGCAGCCGCGTCTGCATCGCCGGGTCCATCTCGCCGATCTCGTCGATGAAGAGGACGCCGCCGTGCGCACGCGTGACCAGCCCCAGCTTCGGCTCGGGGACCGCGCTGTCGGCGAAGTCGCGCCGCGCGCCCTGATAGATCGGGTCGTGCACGCTGCCCAAGAGGGGGTTCGTCGTCTCGCGATCGTCCCAGCGCAGCGTCGTCCCGGCCGCCTCGACGAACGGCGCGGCGGCGGAGAACGGGGCGTGCGGTCGCGCCTGCGCCAGCTCGAGCGCGAGCCGCGCGACCGTCGTCTTGCCGACGCCGGGCGGCCCGTAGAGGATCACGTGCTGGGGGTACGGTGAAGCCAGCTTGGCGATCAGCGCCTTGATCGCCGGCCCCTGACCGACGACCTGATCGAGCCGCTTCGGCCGCAGCACGTCCAGCGCGGCGCGCGCGAGACCGCGCGCGTCGAGCGCTTCGAGTTCGCGCAGGCGCTTCTGCGTCGCCGGCGTCTCGGGGCCCGTCTCCTCGCGCAGCGCCTCGAGCCGCAGCTCGCGCAGATACTCCTGATGGCGCTGCACCATCTTGGCGTTGATCTTCGCCTCGAGCTGATCGCCGACGGTACGGTGTGCAATGAGATCGGCGAGCTTGTCCTCGATCTCGGCGATCACTTTCTTGTACTGCGCCTTCGCCGGACGCGTCTCGAGCGACGGGTCTTCGAAGACGAGCCGCTGGAGCGCCAGCAGGCGGTCCGGGATCGCCTGCGAGCGCATCTCCTTGAGCGTACCGAGCTTCCCGGCGCGCATGACGACCTTCTCGGTCCCGAGCGCGTCCGTCAGGACGTCGAAGAGTGCCGCGATCTCGCGGCGAACCTTCTCGTCTGCGCTCAGTCGCACTTACTTCAGCGCGATGACCTGCACCGAGGACTTGGCGATCACGTTGTTGCCGAGCCGGATCTCGACCGGATAGGTCCCGAGCGCCTTGATGCCGTCCTTCATCTCGATCTTGTGGCGGTCGATCGTGACGCCCAGCTGCTCGTGCAGCGCTTCGGCGACTTGGGTGTTGGTGACGGTGCCGAACAGGCGCCCGTTGCCGCCGGCCTTGGCCGTGACACGGATCACGGCGTCCTCGAGCAGCGTCGCGACGTCCTGAGCGTTTGCGACTTCCTCAGCCTGTTTGCGCTTCTTGGCGTTCTGCTGCTGCTCGAGCTGCTTC
>CALEOJ010000172.1 GCA_937910425.1 uncultured candidate division WPS-2 bacterium | reverse complement strand
AGAGGACGCGCACGATCCGGACGTGGGCGGCGGCCGCGAGCGCTTGGGCCTGGCTCTGGGCGTCGGCAACCGCCGCGGCGAGGGCGGCGCGGTACGCCGCCCGGTTGTCGCGGAGCACGAACGAGATGCCGCCGACGTTCGTGACGCCGGCCGAGACGCCGGCATCGACGATCGCGCCTGCCTGGTCGGTGCGGTCGCTCGTCGCCGTGACGCTGCGCGTGACCACGTAGCCGTAGCGCTGCTGGAACTGCGGGTTCGGCTCGGCCGGGCGCGGGTTGAAGCTGAGGTAGTAGCCGGTCGTTTTGATGGCCGGCGGCTCGATGCCGAGACCGTGCAGTTTCGCCACGAGCGCGGCGTACGACGCGTTGTTCGCCGAGGTGGCGCGCGTCGCGTTGTCGTCGTTGGTGACGATCGAGAACGACACCGCGACGCGGTCGGGCATCTGGTCGACAGTGCCCTGACCGCTGACGTCGATTCGTGCGGGCGGACGCGGAGCAGCGGTCGCGGTCTGGGCGCTCGCCGGCAACGCCGCGGCAAGTAGGGCGAGCGCGAGAGCGAGGGCCCCCGGCATGGTCTTTTTCATGGCTCCTCCGTAACGCAGCAGGCGAGCGGGACGTGCGTCGTTTCGTCCACTTTCTTCCCGGGAAGGTATCCGTCGGCAAGCGCGGCGACGCCGCCTACTTAGGGACAGAGAGAAAGGGTACAACTGCAAACATGGGACTTCTCTACTTCCTGCTCGTCGGTCTGATCGCGGGAGTCCTCGCGAAGTACGTCGTTCCGGGCGAGGGCCCGGGCGGCATCATCGGAGACATGATCATCGGCATCGTCGGCGCCTTCATCGGGGGCTTCGTGTTCACGCGGGTCCTCGGCCAGCCGGGGCTCGATGGCTTCAGCCTGTGGAGCATCCTCGTCGCGTTCGTCGGCGCGGTGATCCTGCTGTTCGTCCTGCGCGCCCTGACCAGTCGCCGGGCCACGCACTGACCTCCGGCAAACGGTCCGTCCGGCACGCTCGCCCGTAGGGGCGGGCGTTCCGGCTTTTGTCGGTAGGAGCGAACCGGCCCCCTGGGCAACCCCTCCCCTCGCGATGGCCTACATCATCACCGAACCGTGCATCGGGACCAAGGACAAGTCGTGCGTCGACGTCTGTCCGGTCGACTGCATCCACGGGAACGATGACGACACGATGCTCTTCATCGATCCGGAAGTGTGCATCGACTGCGGTGCCTGCGTCTCAGCGTGCCCGGTCGAGGCGATTTACGCGGACTCCGACATTCCGGAGAAATGGAAGAACTACATCGAGATCAACGCGGAGTGGTACAAGAAATAGGTTGACGAGGCTCGCGTGCGACGCACGACCGCTCGCGAGCTGATGGACGAGCCCGTCGACGACGTCGACGAGCTCGCCGCAAATCTGCGCGACATCGCGCTCGCGAACGCGCGCCTCGGCGGAACGGCTCCGGTCGTTCGCGCGGTGCGGGAGCTCCGTGCGGTCCGCATCCTCGACGTCGGCTGCGGCGCCGGCGACGTCGCGCTCGCCATGGTGCGCGACGCCGAGGAACGCGGCGTGATCGCGCGCGTCACCTGCCTCGACGTGAGCGAGCAGATGCTCGAGATCGCGCGGCGCGCGACCGGCGAGCACCACGCGCTCGCGTTCGTGCGCGCCGACGGTCTCGCGCTGCCCTATCCGGATCGCGCGTTCGATGCGGTGACCTGTACGCTATCGCTGCACCACTTCGAGCCCGGGCCCGCGACCGCGCTGCTGCGCGAGCTGCGCCGGGTCGCAAAGCAGACCCCGATCGTGTGCGACCTGCGGCGCTCGGCGCTCGCGTTCGCGGCGGTGTGGCTGTGGTCGCGTACCTCTCGCAACCGGCTCACCCGAAACGACGCGCCGCTTTCGGTCCGCCGCGCGTACACGCCGGACGAAGCGCTTCTGCTGGCGCGGCTCGCCGGCTGGCGTTTGCCGCAGCTGCGCGTGGAGCGGTTCTTCAGGATGACGCTCACCGACGAGGCGCCGTGACGGCGCCAGCCGTCCTCATCGTCGGCGCGGGCCCGGCCGGGAGCGCGACCGCGCTGCTGCTCGCGCGCGCGGGGATCGACGTTCTCATCATCGAGCGCGCGCGATTTCCCCGGCGCAAGGTCTGCGGCGAGTACCTCAACTCCGGTGCGGTCGAGGCGCTGGCTCGGCTCGGCGTGCTCGCGGCCGTCGAGGCGGTCTC
>CALEOJ010000171.1 GCA_937910425.1 uncultured candidate division WPS-2 bacterium | reverse complement strand
GCTCAGGGTGACATTGGGTCGAGCGGCAACTCGAGGTGAGCCCGGGCGACGCGTGGCGCGGTCGTTCGCCCTTCGACAAGGCTCAGGGTGACATTGGGTCGAGCGGCAATTCGAGGTGAGCGCGGCGACGCGTGTAGCGCGCTTGCGCACTCGTGACAGTCTTCTCGGCGAAGCACGCGCTCGCTCCGTTAGCGAAGCGGCCCGGGTTCACATGAGCGTCACCGGGATGGGGGCGGCCGGGTCGGCGGTGGAGCTGCTGGTGGCGGCGGGACCGACGATCCCGGACGGGCGGTGGCCGGCGTACCGGGCGATGGCGAACGCGGTCGCGACCTGCGCCGGGGCTGGGACCGAGGTCGCGCTGCGGCCGATCACCGACCGGGCCTGGACCGAACTGCCGCTGTTCAGCGGGACCGTCCCCGAGGCGACGGGGCAGAACGCGGTCAACCCGCTGCGCTATCACGCGGAGCTGGGCGGTTTCGTCAAGCGTCAGTCAGCCGCCGTGGACCGATTGCCGACAGTGGGAAAAGAGGCAGCTGGGTCCGATCCGCTCGGTAGCCTCGCCGCGGCTGGGCAAAGTCTCAGGCTACGGACAACAGACTCTAAGCACGTCGTGATAGCAGTGTTCAACGGATGGCAACAGACCAAGACGCTCAACCTGTTCAGCTATCAGCGCGATCCGGCCGCATCGACCGCGGCGGCGGTTCGTTCGCTGCGCGCGAGCGGCGCGCTCCCCGACTTGGGCGGGAGCGAGGTCGTGATCGTCGGGCTGACCGCGGGCGCCTCGTCGATGCAGATCAGCGACGCGCAACTGGCCGGGCTGTGCCGCTTCTGGCGCGGCGTGGTCGAAGCGGGCGGCGGTACGCTGAAGCTCTGCGCGCCGGCCCTGCCCGGGATCGGGGACCGCGGCTGATCTGTCTCGATTCGGTTCGGTTTGGCCGTCGTGGTACGCCGGCGGCATGGCCGACGGGCGGCCCCGGCGAATCGAGGTCCTGACGTGTCTCCGCGCGCCCTTTTTATGAGTGTTGCCCTCGTGTTCGCCGGCCTGTCGGGCTGCAGCGGCGGCGGCTTCATGCCCGGCGGGGTGCACGCTATGCCGGCCTCGCAGCTTCAGAACATCGTCAGCACGTACGCCCGGGCGAACTCCGTCGACCCGAAGCTCGTTGCCTCGGTAATCGACGCGGAGTCACACGGCGACCCGAGCGCCGTCTCGCGCGTCGGAGCACAGGGACTGATGCAACTGATGCCAGGAACTGCGTCGATGTACGGCGTCGCGAACCCGTTCGACCCGTACATGAACGTCGACGGCGGCACGCGCTATCTGCGAGATCTGCTGAAGCGGTATAAAGGAAACGTCCGGCTCGCGGTCGCCGCGTACAACGCCGGACCTGGTGCGGTCGATGCGGCCCACGGCATTCCGCCATTCGCCGAGACCCGCGCCTACGTCGACCGCGTCGTCTCCGGCATCCGGTAGGGCATGGCCGCCTACCCGCAGGTGGGAACGCCGACGCTCACCCGCGCCGCGCCGCCCCGGCTGCGTCTGCGCATCCTCGACAGCTACGTCCTGCGCGAGGTCGCCGCGCCGTTCGCCTTCGCGCTGGCCGCGTTCTTCCTGTTCTGGTTCGCGAACATCTTCGTGCTCGCCGCCGACTACCTCGTCAACAAGGGCGCACCGTTCTGGCTGGTGATGCGGTTCCTGGTGTTCCGCGTGCCGCAGGCGACGCCGCTGGCGTTTCCGTTCGCATGCCTGTTCGGCACGCTGCTCGGGTTCGGGCGGCTCGCGGCGGACAACGAGATCAGCGCGATGCGCACCTCGGGCACCTCGTTCTTCCGCATCATCCGCCTGCCGCTGCTGGCCGGCGCCGTGGTCGCGCTCGTCTCGTTCCTGATCAACGAGCGCATCGCGCCGGTCGCGACCGATCTCTCGACGCGCACCTTCTACCAGATCCTGTACCGCTCGCAGACGCTGCCGATCGAACCGAACATCTTCCGCGCCGATCCCTCAACCGGCAACATCTTCTACATCCAGTCGGTCGCGCCGGACGGCAAGACGATGCAGAACGTGCAGATCTACCAGCCGGCGCGCACCTCGCCGTACGTCCAAGTGCTCACCGCAAAAACGGGGCGCATCGAGGGCACCGAGATCGTGCTCAAGGACACGATCCAGACGCGGATCAACGCCGACGGGCAGATCAGCGCGATCGACGTGCTGACGAAGGAGCTGCGGCTCTCGCTGCCGATGGGCGACAACGGCCAGAATTTTCTCAGCAGTTCGTTCAATGATACGTACACGATGGACACGGGGCGGCTCGCGCAGGACATCAAGTTCCGTAAGCAGACCGGTCAGGGCGGGACCGATCTGGCGGCGCGCGAGCTCACGCTCGGCACGAAGTACGCGTATCCGTTCGCGGCGTTTATCGCGGTGATTCTCGCCGTGCCGCTCGCGGTGAAGTTCGGGAAGCGCGGGCGCACGCTGGGGATCGTGCTCTCGATCGTCGGCCTGTTCGGCTATTACGCGATGGTCGCGCTGGCCGGCGCGTTCGGCAAGAACGGTGCGCTGAATCCGTACCTCGCCGCCTGGCTGCCGAACATCATCACGGCGACGATCGGCGGCGTGATGGTCTGGCGCGAAGACCGATGAGGATGCTGGTCCGGCGCCTGGGCGTGACCTTCGTCGCGCTCTCGTTCGCGCTGTGCTCGCTCCCCACGGCCTCGGCCGAGGACGAACAGACCCCTGACCAAGTGCACGCGCTGATGTTGCTGCAGCGCGGCTGCGGCACGCAGGCCGCCCCGCTCGCGCAAGTCGCTCAGGCCGAGCAGGTCGCGCCGGCAACGCCGGCAACGCCGGCCGCGCACGTCGTGCACGTCGCGCAGGT
>CALEOJ010000170.1 GCA_937910425.1 uncultured candidate division WPS-2 bacterium | reverse complement strand
CCGATCTCGTGGAGCGCCGCGTCGGCGAGGGTCGCGATCGCCACGCGCTGCAGCGCCGGCAACGGGGGCCCGGCCGCCCGCTGCACGTGCGGCGGCTCCGCCGCGAGGAGGTCCTGAGCTCGTCGAAGGATCGGCGGACCGATCGCGATCCTCCCGTACACGATCGTCTCCTCGTCTTGCGAGCCGACCGCGACGATGCTCCCGTCGGCCGCGACGATCTGGCTCTTGCCGCAGTACGCCACGCTGCGCGCTTCGACGCCCACCTTGTTCGCGGCGACGAGCGGAACGCCGTTCTCGCGAGCGCGCACCGGGATCATCAGGTCGGCTTGAAGGTTTTCGAGCGCCCGCGAGTCGCGGCCGCTGCTCACCCATGCGGTCGGGACGACCAGCACCTCGGCGCCTTTCGCGACGAGCGCCGCGGCGATGGTCGGGATGCGGCCGTCGGCGCAGATGAAGACGCCGAGCCTGCCGGCCGGCGTATCGACCGGCTCGAGCGCGGTGCCGGCGGTGAACCAGCGGCGGTCGAAATGCCAGAGAAAGCACTTGTCGGCGAAACCCGCGATCCCGCTCGGCGTCACCACGTAGGCGCTGTTCGCCAGGCCGTGCTCGCCGGCGCGCGCGCCGCCGTAGACGATCGTCGCGCCGGTGCGAGATGCGACCGCTATCACGTCTCGCGCAGCATCCTCGAGCTGCTGCGGATCGACCGGTTCGGTGCCGATGACATAGGCGGGGACGGTCCCTTCGGGGACGACGATCAGCCGTGCACCGGCCTCCGCGGCAGCGGCGATCCGCGCGAGCAGCGCGGGCCACCGCTCCACAAAGCCGGCGCGATCGTGGGCACGCGTCTGCACGGCGGCGACGGGTGTCGGACGAGCACTCACCTAACTAGCTCTCCCAAGAACGAGGGCGGACGGATCTGCGCTCGCGAGATTTGCATATCACGGCCCAGCCATGAGGACGCCTGAGTTGAAACGACTGATCGCATGTGTTTCGCTCGTCGCCGCCGCCGCCACTGCGGCGGTGCCGTCGACATCCCCACACCCGGCCGGCTCGCACGCGGCCGTTGCGAAAGCGCCCGCCAAGCCGGCCAAGCTCGTCGCGAAAGCGGCGAAGTGCAAGATGGCGCCTGCCGACGAGTACTTCGGCAAGTTGAAGCTGAGCATTCTCGGGATTCGCAACACGATCAAGGACCAGGGGTTCAAGGTCGACTACGATCCGCTCAAGGCACCCTCGACGCTCGGCGCGATCGGGCTGACCGAGGACGCGATCCACGATTGGCAGCACAAGTATCCTTGCGACACCTGGCTCCCGGGGACGCTGTACGCGCTCGAGCAATTCTACCTGAAGATCCACACCGACGACGGCGTGAAATGCGTCCACGCGACCTTCGCCTGGCTGCGCCGGGACTATCCGAAGAGCAAGTTCGTGCAGATCGCGCGCCGCGAGGACGGCCAGGCGACCGCGGTCCCGGCCGGCCCGGCGACCGCATCGGTCGAGCCGGGCGCCACCGCGGCCTCGCCGGCGGCCGGAACGGCGACAGCCGTCACCCTGCCCGGACAGGCCCCGGCGACCCCGGTCCCCGGGACGGCGCCGCAAAGCGTGATCAACGCCCAAAACGCGATGGGCGCCAGTCCCGCGCCGACGGCGGCACCGCACCACTAGACGACGAAAAAGGCCCCCGGCGTGAGCCGGGGGCCTTTTTTTGTTCGCTGCGCCGTGGCGCTTAGAACTTGATACCGAGGCCGACGTAGCCGCCCGCGTGCGACGCGTCGCCCGGCGAGAGGTTCTTGCCACGGATCGTGTCGCCCAGGAAGCCGGCATCGAGGAAGAGCCCGGAGTTACCGAGATTGAGCGTGCCGCCCACCTGGTACTTGAGGAAACGCTGCTGGAACTTGTCGGTGGTACCGACGAGTACCGGCGGAGCCCCGGCCGGGAAGGTGAAGTCGCCCGAGATGCTCGGGTAGTACCACACGCTGCCGTAGACCGAGAACGACTGGTCGAGATCGGGGAGCTTCTCGGCGCCGAAGCCGAAGCCGTTCTGCTTCGGATAGCCGTAGTTCTCCTCACGATGCAGGTAGCCGACGCCGATGTAGATGCGCGGTTCGGCGATCTTGAGGGCGAAGCGCCCGTCGAAATCGCTGTCCCGAGCCGTGAACGACGGGACGCCGGTCTGGCCGTACGCACCGATGACGGTGACGCAGCCCTGATCGCCGTGTGCGGGTCCGCCGCCTGCACCGGCGCACGGGTTCACGCCGGCCGCGAAGAAGGCCGGATTGATCCCGCTGTTGTGCGGATAGCTGTACGAGCGGTAGTCGCCCTCGAGCATCCACGGGAGCCCGAAGAGCGGGAACTCGACCGCACCGCGGACCGAGTACGAGCCGCCCGTGCCGGAGTTGCCCGGCGAGAACTCGTTGTAGACCTTCGGGTTGAAGATGTAGTCGCCGACGATGAAGTGCTCGTACGGATTACGCGCCACCGGCGTCGGTGTCGGAACCGGTGTCGGGACCGGCGTAACGACCGGCTTGGGCGTCACCACGGCCGGCGGGGCCGTCGGGGGCGCTGTCGGGATGACCGACGGGATGTAGCGGACCACCACGATGCGGCGATCCGGGACCCATTGGACGTAGGCGCCCATGCCCTCGGAGATCACGCGGACCGGTACGACGACCGCGCCCTTGTAGATTTCCGGAGGGACGTCGAGCGGACGGCTCTCGCCGTTGATGACGACTTCCGGACGACCGACGGTCACTTTCACGTCCGAGCCGGGCTTGGAGACGTCAACCGTCTTCGAGGCCGGATCGTACGAGACCGTCGCGCCCATCTGCTCGAACATCGAGCGGAGCGGGATCAAAATGGTATTGCCGCGCACCAGCGCAGCGAGGACGCGGTTCGCCTTCAGGCGGTCCGGCTTCGAATAGACATGCCGGTCGTTGAAGAGGATCGGGACCTCGCCGGAAGGCGGCGTGCCGAAGTCAGCGGGCGGTGCGGCCGGGCCGGCTTGAGCGATCTGCGTGGGCGCGTAGGTTCCGATGTTGCCTTGCGCTGCAGACCCTTGGGCCGAGACCGACGTCGTACCGATTCCAACCGCGACGAGCGCGGCAAGAAGCCCGGTGCTCAGTCGTTTCACGTAATACTCCCTAGCTAAGGTGTTGTGTCGAGAAGGGCGTTGGCGCCGGCGTGGCCGGCCCGGTGAACGGGAGCGAGCGAGAGACCTCGCTTGCTCAGCCATTCCGGACCTACCCACGTGTCGGACGCCTTAATCACGAGGCGGAGCACCGCCCCGCAATCTGGTCCTCACAACGCCGCTCGGCTACTCTGGGTTCCGTTCTCGGGAGCCGAGCGGCAGATGCGGGGACCGTTCCCGTAACGCGACCTTTACACGTCAGGGTTCCCAGGTCCCTTATCAGCGCCTCAGCAGCCCGCCTCCGGGGTCCGGGAGCCGCTGGCTGCTAGCCGAGCTTCTCGTCCAACCGCTCGCGAAACTTGTCGCGGGAGGCGACATACCGCTCGTGGGTCCCTTCGGCGATCTTCTCGCGCTCGTCGAACGCCGTGAAGGCGTACTCGATCCGGCGGCCGTCGACTTTGAGGATCTCGACCTCGGTCCGGACGATGAGCCCGACCGGGGTGGATGCCAGGTGCGTCAGGTCGACATGGGTGCCGAGGCTGATCTCGTCAGCGTCGAGGAGCGGGGCGACACACTGCATCGCCGCTTCCTCGACCAGCTGGAACAGCATGGGCGTGGAGAGAACGGGTACGCCTTTGTTGCCGGCTTTCTCGGCCGTCATCCATTCCTCGACCCGGGTCTGGCTCTGGTAGGTCCTCCCAACCTCGATCTTCCCGCGCATCCCGGGGGCACCTTACGACCGGCAACCGGACGAATCATTTTCACGTTCCACGCGGTAGTACCGGCGAAGGTCGCGGTATAGGACGTCGAATCTGAGTCCGTTCGCAGCAAGTAGAAGTAAAAGGAGCACCATGAGACCGAGTCAGCGCACGTTGCTGGCCGCGGCGATCGTCGCCTTGGCGGCGACCGCGTGCGGCAAGGGGGGAGGCGGCGCCGCCGCGGGCCGCGCTAGCCAGCCGCTCGTCGTCGACGTCGCGCAGGCGCAGCGACAGGACATCGCGACGTTCGTCACGCTCGACGGGCAGATCGCGCCGGTTCAGGAGTCGACGCTCAGCTCGCAGCAGTCCGGCAACGTCGCGGCGGTCTACGTCACCGAGGGTCAGCACGTCCGCAGCGGTCAGATCGTCGCCAAGCTCGACGACTCCACGCTGCGCGCGTCGCTCGCGCAGCAGGTGGCGGTCGTGCAGCAGCAATCCGCCCAGCTCGGTTCTGCGACGCTGCAGGCCCCCGTCACCGCGGCACAAGCGTCGAACACCGTCGTCACGGCGCAGCAGCAGCTCGCCAATGCGCGCAACGGCGTGCAGATCGCGCAGGCCGGGTACGACAGCGCGCTTTCGACGTACAACGCCGACAAGCAGCTCCTCGCGCAAGGCTACGTCGCGCAGACGCAGTTCGAACAGGCGCGCGCCGCGTACATTCAGGCGCAGCAGGGTCTGAACAATGCGCGCGAGCAAGAGCGGCAGGCGGTCACCGCGCTACGCTACGCGCAGACGCAAGGCGCGAACGCGATGCCGATCCAGGGACAGCAAATTGCGGTGAACCGCGGACAGCTCGCGGCGGCGCAGGCGCAGGTACGCCTGCTCGAGACGGAGATCGCGCAGACCAACATCACCGCGCCGTTCAACGGCGTCGTCACGCAGCGGCTGCTCGACCCCGGCGCCTTCGCGAGCCCGAACCAGCCCGTCGTGCGCGTCTCGCAGATCGACACGGTCTACGTCAACGTGAACGTCCCCGACGACGATCTGCCGTACGTGCGCGCCGGAACGCCGATCACGTTCACCACGTCGAGTCTCGCCAACGCGACGTACAAGGCCGCGGTGATGGACGTCAACGCGACGCCGACCGCGGGCACGCTCTCGTACCGGGCACGCGTCAGCGTTCCCAATCCCAACGACCGCCTGCGCGGCGGGATGCTGGTGAGCGTGAGCGTCCGCAAGGAGTTCCATCCGAACGCGGTCGTGGTCCCGCGCACCGCGGTCTTCCAGACCGAGACCGGTGCGAACGTCTACACCGTCGCGGCCCTTCCGTCACCGTCGCCCGGACCCGGCGCTGCTCCCAGATCGGAAGAGCACACGTCTGAACTCCAGTCAC
>CALEOJ010000169.1 GCA_937910425.1 uncultured candidate division WPS-2 bacterium | reverse complement strand
CGGCGGTGGACGAGCTCGCCGAACGTCACCAGCGCCTCATCAACGCGGTCAACCGGCGCGACGCCGTCGGGACCTCGGCGCAAAACGCGCTGAATACCGCACTCGGCGAGCAGGACATCGCAAGCGCGGCCGTCGGCGACCTGACCGCAGGGTTGAGCCAGGCCGGTGCCGCTGTGGAAGAGACCGTCGCATCGATCAGCACCGTCTCCGGCAACATCAGCGGGCTGGCCGACAATGTCTCGAACGTGAGTTCCGCGATCGGTGAGCTGGCGGTCTCGGTCAATCAGGTCGCCGGCAGCGCACGCGAGGCGTCGACGCTCTCGCTCGAGGCGGATCGCAAAGCGAAGGACGGCGGGATCGCGGTCGAGCGCCTCGTGCGCTCGACGCGCGAGGTCGCCGTCGGCATCGACGCCGTGGTCGCGAAGATGCAGGAGCTCGGTGCGGCATCAGAGCGGATCGGGGCGATCGTCGAGGTGATCGACTCGATCGCCGACCAGACGAACCTGCTCGCGCTCAACGCGGCGATCGAAGCGGCGCGTGCCGGCGAGCACGGCCGCGGGTTCGCCGTCGTCGCGGATGAAGTGCGCAAGCTCGCCGAGAGCTCGGCGCTGTCGACGCGCGAGATCGGCAACCTCGTCAAGGACATCCAGGCGAAGACCGGCGAGGTCGTCAAGTCGACGAGCGAATCCGGCGCCAAGGCGGAGAGTGGGCTGCAGATGGCCGACGTCGCCGGCCGCGCGATCGGCGACATCTCCTCGGCCGTGAGCGAAGCGAACCGTCTCATCGAGCAGATCTCGATGGCGGCGCGCGAACAGGCCACCGGGGCGTCGGCGATCGTGAACTCCGTCGAGCAGATGAATGCTTTGATGCGCGAAGCCGCCCGTTCGCTCGAAGAGCAGAACTCGTCGAACCGGCAGCTCGTCGACATCATCGCCGCGATTCAGCGGCATGCGGGCGGCGTCGAGACTGCGATCGCCCGGCAGCGGGCCGCCTGCGATCACCTCCTCGAGTCGTCGAAGTCGCTCTCCGCGGCAAGCCGCGTCACGCGCGACGCCAGCGCGGGACTCGACGGCATCGCGGAGACGTTGCAGGAGCGCGTTCGCGCGATCACCGGCGGCACCGAAACGGGAGCCGTCGTCGAAGCCGAGGTCGCGCGCCTGACCGGCGGCCGTTAGGCTTCGGTCGTCACGGAGCGATGTCGACCGGCCGGTAGGTGTCGAAGCCGTCGTAGCGCACGCCGGCCAGGTAGAGCCCGTGCGCAGGCGCGGTCGCGCCGGCCGCACCGCGCTCGCGTGACTCGAGCGCGCGCTGCGCGAACGCGACCTCGCGGTACCCGGTCGCGCACCCGACCAGTGTGCCGACCATGACGCGCACCATGCGGTGCAGGAACGCGTTTCCGCGCACCGTGACGCGCAGCAGATCGTCGCGCCGCGTCACCTCGATCGACCGGACCTCGCGGATGGTTCCGCCGCGCTCCGGCAGCTCTCCGCAGAAGGTGACGAAGTCGTGCTCGCCGATCAGCGGTTCGGCCGCCGCAACGAACTGCACGTCGTCGATCGCGGCCGGCACGTGCCACGCGCGGGCGGTCCAGAGCGCCGATGGGAACGCGCGGTTGAGGATCAGATAGTCGTACACCCGCTCCAGAGCGTCGAAACGCGCGGAGAAGCCGTCGGCGGCGAGCGCGGCGTCGCGCACGACCACGTCGGCCGGGGTGTTGGCGTTGAGCGCGAGGGCGAGACGTTCGATCGGGAACGTGCGCTCGGTCGAGAACGAGATCACCTGTCCGGTGGCGTGTACCCCAGCGTCGGTACGGCCCGCCGCCGTGATCTTCACGACCTGGTGGAACAGCCGCGCGAGCGCGGTTTCGAGTGCGCCCGCGACGGTGCGCAACGCCGGCTGGTACTGCAGTCCGTGGAACGCGCTCCCGTCGTATTCGACGACGAGCCGGTACGTCGGCACGCGCGACGGGTTCACGAAATCGGCACGAGCGCCTCTCGTGGCGAGAATTTCACGCCGAGCGTCGCGATGAGCACGGCGACGGCCTCGGGATCGAACAGATGGTCCGTGGTGACGAGCCGCTCCAGCGCCTCGTCGTGGCCGACTGCGGACGCGTACGGACGCCCGGCCCGCATCGCGTCGTACGCGTCGACGACCGAGAGCAGCCGCGTCTCCCACGGGATCGCCCCGCCGCGCACACCGTCCGGATACCCTGAGCCGTCCAGCCGTTCGTGATGGCTGCGCACCATCGCGGCGAGCCTGGTCGCGCCTTGCGCGTGTAGCATCTGCTCCCCGCGCGCGGCGTGTGCCCGCATGATGCGCCACTCCGCCTCGCTGAGCGTGTACCGCGCGTTGAGCAGCGCACACCGGATGTGCAATTTTCCGACATCGTGAAAGAGCCCGGCCTGTCCGAGCACGACCGACTCTTCACGCGAGAGGCCGGCGGTTCGGCCGACGCGTGCGCAGAGCATCCCGACGTTGAGGAGATGACGGTGAGTCTCGTAGTCGTGTGCCAACACGGCGCCGAGAAACGAGGAAGTAAAGGGCTGTGCGAAAAGCTCGCCCAGCACCGCGCCGTGGTCTTCGAGCATACGATGGTCCACTTACTTGGGGTGTCGGCCGCGGTTCCGAGCCCACCTCGGTGCGTGGTCGCGGACGGAAAACGCGGCGAGCGCACAATGCGTCTCGTTCCGTCCGCTCGCTCGTTCTCAGCGCACTCCAAGGAACGAACGAGGCCGCCTCGCGGCGGCCTCGATTTTTTCCGGGACTTGGTGAGTGGGCGCTACACGCCCACGGCGACGCGCCGCGGCACGTCGCGCTTCTCGTCGAGGTCGAGCAGGTCCGGCCAAGTGGTGACGTCCGTGCGATCGGGCGCCGCCTGATTCCGGATATCGAGGAAGTACTTCTCGGCATCACTGCCGGGGTCCGGTCCGTGCTTCAGAAACTCCGCGTTGAAGCCCTGAATCTGTTGTGGCGTCTTCTTGTCGACGAACGGCTTCAAATACGCCTCGATCTCGGACTCGCTCTGTGCCTTCTTGATGACGTCGAGCACCGCGTTCCCGTCGACGCCGAGGAAGTCGAACACGCCCTTGTCCATCGGGCAGTCGTAGTTGTACTCGCCCTGCAATCCGTTGGCGAGCGCGATCCCCTTGTCGATGGCGCGGCCAAGCTGGACGACGCCGAGCGTCTGGTGGCGCACCGAACGGGGATACGATGTGGTCAAATCGCGTTTCAACATATGTATCAACTGACGCGGCGAAGGGTGGCGCGAGTTGCAGTTCCGCGCTCGCTAGGCCACCGTGGTCAGCGCGTCGGCAGGCACGACGTACCGCGTGACGGTGCGGTCGTGATAGCGAGCCTCCCCTTGGTACACGCCGCCGATACGCCGCGCGACCGCGACGGACTTGAGGTTCTCGGCGTACAGGACCACGCTCAGGCGGGCGAGCCCGAGTTCGCGAAAGGCGAAGTCGCGGAACGCGAGCGCGGCCTCGGTGGCATATCCGCTGCCCCACGCCGATGCGGCGAGCCACCAGCCGATCTCGATCTCCGGCGATCCGTCGATCTCGCAGCGCAGCAGCCCGGCCTGACCGATGCACGCGCCGTCGGATTTGCGCTCGATCATCTTGAACGCATCCCAGCGTTCGTGTCCCGGCTCGCTCTCGATCGCCAGCACCCGCCCGAAGCGCGCCTCGACCTCCTCGCGCGAATACGTCGACCCGTCGCCGATCCAGCGCATCACGCGCGGATCTGCGAACAGCGCCACGGTGAAGTCGAGATCCTCCGGACGCTTGTCGCGCAGCACGAGCCGCGGCGTTTCGAGAAAGACCTCGTCCGGCTCGGTCACGGTCCCGGCGGGGCGTCTTCCGCGTCGTCTTCGCGCGCGTCGGCCGGGAGCGGGCGCTGCAGTGGAAACAGCAGCACGTCGCGCACTGACGCGTTGTCGGTCAGCATCATCACCAGCCGGTCGACCCCGATTCCGATCCCGGCGGTCGGCGGCATGCCGTACTCGAGCGCGGTGACGAAGTCCCAGTCGGGCGGCGGGATCTCTTCGTCGCCGGCCGCGCGTTCGGCGATCTGCAGCTCGAAGCGGCGGCGCTGATCGTCGGGATCGTTCAGCTCGGTGAACGCGTTCGCCAGTTCCATGTGCCCGGCGAACAGCTCGTAGCGCTGGGTGAGCTCGGGATCGTCCTTCATCCGCTTGGCGAGCGGCGAGAGCACGACCGGGTAGCCGTACACGAAGGTGGGCTGGAGCAGATGCGGCTCGACGATCCGTTCGAAGAGCTTATCGAGGGCGTGCGCGTGCGTCGGCGAGTCCGGGATCCCGAACTCGCGCAGGAGCAGCAGGGACGCATCGGCATCGAGCAGCTGCTCGCGCTCGAGCCCGGCGAACTCTTTGAACGCTTCGAGGTACCCGATGCGGCGGAACGGCGTCGCGAACGAGATGGCGTCCTCGCCGTGCATCACGGTCTCGCCGCCGTGGACCGTGCGTGTCAGATGCGCCATCAGGTCCTCGTTGAAGCGCATCATGTCTTCGACGTCCCAGAACGCCGCGTACAGCTCGAGCATGGTGAACTCGGGATTATGGGTCGCGTCGATTCCCTCGTTGCGAAAGATGCGCCCGATCTCGTAGACGCGCTCCATCCCGCCGACGATCAGGCGCTTGAGGTTGAGCTCGGTCGCGATGCGCAGGTTGAGCGGGATGTCCAACGCGTTGGAGTGGGTGCGGAACGGGCGCGCCGAGGCGCCGCCGGCGATCGTGAGCAGCGTCGGCGTCTCGACCTCGAAGAAGTCCCGCGCGTCGATGAAACGCCGCATCTCGGCGACGATCCGAGAGCGCAGGATCATCACGTCGCGCACGTGCGGGTTGACGATCAGGTCGACGTAGCGCCGGCGGTACCGCTTCTCGACGTCCTGCAGGCCGTGCCACTTGTCCGGCAGAGGCTGCAGCGACTTGCCGAGCACCTCGAAGCTGCGCACGTAGAGCGACAGGTCGCCGGCCTTCGTGCGGAAGACGAAGCCGGTCGCACCGGCGATGTCGCCGCGTTCGAGCTCCTTGGCGACCGCGAAAGCTTCATCGGAGAGATCGTTCTTGCGGACGAAGAGCTGGAAGCGCCCCGTCCGGTCGTGCAGGTCGAAGAAGATCACGCCGCCCTGGCCGCGCACGGCCATGATGCGGCCGGCGATCGACCACGTCTCGGACTCGGCACGACCCTGCTCCGGCAGCTCTGCGTACTTCGTCGCGAGCTCCGCCGCGTGCGCGGTGACGTCGTACCGCGTCGCGGTGAACGGATCGACGCCGCGCTCGCGCAGCGCGGCCAGCCTAGCGCGGCGCGCTGCGACGAGGTCCGCCATCGCGCGCTGCTAGGAGGCTTTCTTGGTTTTCTTCGGGTCCTTGTTGATCGACTCGATCTTGTACTTCATCTGGCCGCGCGGCGTGGTGACGTCGACGGTCTCGCCCTTCTTGCGGCCCATGACGGCACGCCCGAGCGGCGACTCGTTGGAGAGCCGCGCGTTCTTCGGATCCGCCTCGGCCGAACCGACGATCGTGAAATCGTGCGAGGTTCCCGAGCTGACCTCTTTGACTTTGATCGTCGCGCCGAGGTGCACTTCGTCCGCGACGTAGTCGGACGCATCGATCACGCGCGCGTTGCGGATCATCGCCTCGAGCTTGAGGATGCGGCCCTCCACGAAGGCCTGTTCCTGCTTCGCGTCCTCGTACTCCGCATTTTCGGAGATGTCGCCGAACTCTTTGGCTTGACGGATGCGTTCGTTGACCTCGCGGCGATGGACGCTCTTGAGGTCATCGAGCTCGTCCTCGAGCTTCTTCAGCCCGTCGCGGGTCAAAACGATTTCTTTGTCGTTCAAAAGCGACTCCCGGTGTCCGACCTGTCCCTGAACGCAAGGCCTCCGCGGACGGCTCGTCCGCGCCACAGCGCCAGGGGAAGCCCGATGATTGCGGAGGCGGCGATGAAACCCCTGGTCCGTGGATCGTTCGATTGGAGCACCAGCAGCAGGATCGCCCCGAGCGCGACTGCCGCGCTGCCCGGCAGGACGACCCCGGTCCACCGCGCGCGCCGCTCCGCCGCGAAGATTCGGGCCGAGGCGGCGGCCGTGAGGACGAACAGGACGCCCAAGAAGAACGACGTGCCCTTGAGCACGGTGTCGAACGCTTCCTTGACCGTCGGCGAGAGACCGGCGGCGAGTGCGAAGACGACCGACAGCGCGGTGATCACCACGATCGACGCGGCCGGCTCGGCGCGGCGGTCCAAATCGCCGAGCGAGCGGGGCAGCAGGCCGTCCCGCCCCATCGCGAAGATGCTGCGGCTGAGATAGACGAGCGTGGTCTGCAGCGACGCCGCCAGCGAGACCAGGACCGTGACGCTCAGGAGTCTCCCCCACGAGCCGCCGAGCACGTCCCCGACGTAGGCCAGCGCGTCGCTCTCGTGCTTTTCGAAGCCCGCCGAGCTGCCGATCCGTGCAAACGCCCAGATCGCGCCGAGCAGGACGACGCTCGTCAGCGCGAGCCCCGCGAGGCCGCCGGAGCCCGGCGCCGCGGCGCTTCCCTCCGCCTCCTCGGCGGTCGACGCCGAGACTTCACAGCCGTCGATCATCCAGATCCCGATCACGATCGCGCCCGCGATCCCGCCCAAGGCGATCGGGCCGGAACCAAAGGCAACGGCGTCGGGGCGCGGGTGGCCGGCCGCGACGAGGGCAGCCGCCGCGAGCACGACGACCTCCGCCGCCAGCAGGGCGAACGCGAGCAGCGCCGTCGGCCGCAAGCCGTACCAGAGGAGCGCGGCGGTCGCGACGATCCAGACGCAGGCGACGGCGGCGACCGCGAACGCGTTCGCGGCCAGCGCCGGCGCGAGCAGATCCAGCGTATACGAGCCGGCCGGCAGTGCGGTCGCCAGGATCGCGAACAGGTTCGCCACCAGCAGCACCCACGCGCCGTACGCGCCGGCCTCCGCGCCGAACGCGGCGCGGATCCACACGTACGAACTGCCGGCGTCGCGCATCCGCTCGCCCAAGCGCTTGTAGCCGGCGGCGATCATCGCCATGAGCACCGCGACCAGCGTCAGTGCGAGCCACGTCCAGCGTCCGGCCGCGGCGATCATCGCCGCCATCGTCGTCGCGAGCGAGAAGGCGGGGCCCATCGCGGCTGCGGCGACGACGATCAGATCGCGCAGCGCGAGGACGCGCCGCAGGCGCGGCTTCTCGATCGCCATCAGCGCGCGCGCAGGCGCGAGTTCCGGTAGCCGTACAGCGCGTAGACGACGATGCCGACGGCGAACCAAATCAGGAAGCGGAGCCAGGTCAGCCCGTCGAGTCCCTCGATCGTGAGCCACGCGCACAGCGCGATGCCGGCGAACGGGACGAAGACGGGACCGAACGGAACGCGGAACGGTCGGGCCGCATCCGGATGCGTGAAGCGCAGCACGATCACGCCGATGCACACGATCACGAACGCCGAGAACGTCCCGATGTTCACCAGCTTCAGTAAGCTCGTAAGCGGAACGACCGCTGCGACCGCTGCGACGAGCAGCCCGGTGATCAGCGTCGTCACGATCGGCGTCTGCGTGCGCGCGTTGACCGACCCAAATGCGCGAGGCAGCAGACGGTCGCGCGACATCACGTAAAAGATACGGATCTGACCCAACAGCGAGGTCAGCATCGACGCGAACGTGCCGGTCACCGTACCGGCGAGGACCAGCCCGAACAGCAGCGGGTTCGAGCCGGCGTGCTGCACCGCGTCGAGCATCCCCGCGTCCGGGTTCATCTTGTCCCACGCGACGACGCCGACAGCGACCGCGGCGACGGCGGTGAACAGGACCGCGCCGACGATCAGCGAGCCGATGATCGCGCGCGGCACGTCGCGCACCGGATCGCGCGCCTCCTCGCTCGCGACCGTCACCGTGTCGAAGCCGATGTACGCGAAGAAGACCAGTGCCGCGCTGGTGACGATCCCGCCGAGGCCCAGCGGCGCGAACGGGTGGTACGCGCCGGGACGCACCGCGCCCGCGAGGCCGAGGACGAACGCGCCGAGCGCCACCAACTGGATCAGAACGAGCCCGACGTTCGTGCCGGCGGATTCGCGAATCCCGATCGCCAGCAGGATCGCGAGCAGCACGATCGCGATCGCTGCGATGACGTCGACCTGCGAACGGGCGAGATCGACGCCTCCGTTCGCGAAGGTCACGTGCGCGGTCTGGGCCCACGCGGGCAGCGGGAGCCCGAGCTTGGCGAACAACTGTTGCAGCGACGCCGAGAGCGTCGCCGCGAGCGGCGCCACCGAGAAGCCGTACTCGAGGATGAGGTCCCAGCCGATCACCCACGCCACGAACTCGCCCAGCGCCGCGTACGCGTACGTGTACGCGCTCCCGGCGACCGGGACCATTGACGCCAGCTCCGCGTAGCACAGCGCGACGAAGACGCAGGTCAATCCGGAGAGACCGAACGCCGCGATCACCGCCGGTCCCGCGGCGTTCGACCCGGCTCCGACCGTCGAGAAGATCCCGCCCAGCATCGTTCCGAGGCCGATTGCGATCAGCGCGTTCACGCCGAGCACGCGGCGCAGCGGGACGCCGTCCGAGGGCAGCCGTTCGCGATCGTGCGGCTGGCGCGCGAACAGGTTGCGGATCAGGGACAAGGCGCTACGCTGCCTGGAACTCGATCACGCGCGGCTCGAGATGGAGCCGGTCGAGCAGGGTGCGGTAGTCGTCGTCCGTCACGTCGGCCCACTTCTTGCCGAGCAGTGCGATCATCGCCGCTTCGACGACGTTCGTCCCGAATGACCGGCCGCCGAAATCCGGCGTCGTCGTGACCAGCCGTGCGATCCCGTGATCGCGCAGGAAATCGACGTCGCCCGCAGTGACGGTGTTGGTGAGGATCGTCTTCCCGTCGAGCCGGTCCGGCATGAACTGCCGCATGAAGTGGTAGTCGCCGGCGATGATCTCCGCGTCCTCGTAGTACTCCGGGTATTTCGACTGCGGGGCGCGGTCTTGCTTCTTCCCGGTCGGATAGAAGAACTGGAACGGCAGCTTGCACGCGTCGGGGAGATACTTGCGCGCCATCTCCTCGAACTCGTCGAGCCCGCGCACCGGCCGGTCGAGATCGAGCGCGAAGATGAAGTCGCCGAAGACCACGTCGGCGCCGGCGTGCACCAGCGCCTGCGCCATCCCGAAGCGGTCGAGCGCGCTCACCATCAGGACGCGCTTGCCGCGCAGCTCGATCCCGAGGTTGTCCTGCATGAACGAGATCGCGCTGCGCTCGAGCGTGTTCTTCAGCCCGCTCCCGTCGACGACCGGCGTGATCTTCACCGCGTCGAGCAGCCGCAGCCCGTCGCGCAGCGCATAGCGGTCGGTCCCCGCGTACAAATAGACGTCGATCCCGCCGAGCCCGATCGCGTCGACCGTGCCGTCGAGCTCGTGCAGCTTTGCGATCGCCTTGTCGATCGAGCCGTCGGTCCCGACCCGCGAGATATCGAACCGCTCCCCGAGCAGCTCGACCTCCGCCCGATGATCCCGCGACGCCGACCCCAGCGAAACAGAGACGACTTTTTTCACGATCGGGCCTTTCCGGACACGTCCGACTGCGTGATCTGCACAGTGCTGGGGCGGTTCGGTGGTTCCGAATGGGACCTTGACAGGGATCCCATCCGCGGGTTCGATTCCCGCCCTCTCCAGCCCGGTTTTCTCGAGAGGCCGGATCTGGTACAATGGGGCCGCCCTGTCAAGGTCCCGTTCGTACCACCGCGGCCGTCGCGTTCATGGAACGCGGCGGCCGTCGCCATCTGCGCGATCATGCGGGCTGAGCCACGGTGACGACGGCTTCGTGGCGGACGGGGAAGTTCACGCTGTTCGCGATGAAGCAGCCCGCGTGCGCCTTTTCGTGTAACGCGATCGCTTGTTCGAGGCGCGCAACGTCGGCGATCGCGACCTTCGGACGGAGCACGACCTCGCGGAAGCGCATCGCGCCGTCGATCTGCGTCATCTCGCCGCGCGCGTCGTCCTCGTAGGCGACGACGGCGAGGCCGGCCAGCGCGCACTCGGCGAGATACGAGAGCAGATGGCACGCCGAGAGCGCCGCCACCAGCAAGTCCTCGGGATTGTACTGCGCCGCGTCGCCGAGGAAGTGCGCGTCCGCCGAACCGCGCAGCTCGGGCTTGCCGTCAGCCTCGATCGCGTAATCGCGCGAGTAGGCCCGGTACGACGTCGTCGCGCCTTGGTCGGCGCCGGTCCAGCGCAGCCGCGTCGCGTACACGTGCGGACGGGCGTTCATGCGCTCGCCGCCCGGCGCTCTTCGGCAGCGGCGCGCGTGCGCGCGATCTGCTCGCGCGAGATCGGCAGGTCGAACGCGCGCATATCGGCCAGCTCGAAGCCGTTCTTCGCCGCGAGCGCGTCGATCTCGCGCACCCGGTCGAGCTCGATTCCACGGCCCAGGGTGAACGACTCGCAGCGATCTTCGAGTGCGAGCACCATCGTCTCCGACATGCACGCGAGCGCGGTCCCCACCGGCAGCCCCATGTCGAACGGCACACCGGGCTCGCGCACACGCCACCACTTCATCTCGCCCGGCACGCGCAGGTTGCCGCCCTCGACCACCAGCACGTCGGGCCGCTCGACGGCGACGCGCCGGCTGACGTCGTGCGGGAGCGAGAGCTCGCAGACGACGGCGCCGGTTCGCAGGTCCTCCGGCTCGATGACGTCCTGCGTCGACGACGTCGCCGTCAGCACCAGATCCGCGCGTTGCACCGCTTCCGAGATGTCCGTGGTGAACGAGGATTCGCACGGCAGCCGCTCGCGCAGGCCCTCGGAGAATTTCCGCAGCCGCGTCTCGTTGCGCGCGACCAGGATCACGTGCGCGACGTGCGGCGCGATCAACTCGACGCACGCAGCGCCGATCGACCCGGTCGCGCCGACGACGACCGCCGTCGCACGCTGCGCGTCGACGCCCATCTCGTCGGCGCCACGGAAGAGACTGCGCACGCCGGCGGCGATCGTCAGCGAGTTGCCGGTCGTCACCGGGATAGGCGCGCGCTGCGCGATGGTGACGCCGCCGTCGCCGACGACGCCGGTGAACGCGCCGAGCCCCGCGACCTGCGCGCCGAGCTCCGCGCCGATCTCGATCGCTTTGAGGATGCGGTCGTAGACGCGCTCGCGCGGGAGTTCGAGCATCTGCTGGGGCAGCAGCCCGGCGGCAACAAACCAGCCCTCGGTCTCGCGCCCGTCCGGCGTGCGAATCCCCGTCACGTGCGCGGCCGCCCAGGAGGGCATCCACTCCATGATTTTCGCGATGATCGGCCGCCCCTTGCCCTTCGCGCCGGGCTCGTACCGGACGACGTCCTCGAACGAAAGGGGGTGGATCACGAAACAGAACTTTGCCATCGGAAGGAGCCGTTTTCGCCCCTCCGCCGCCGGGAGCCCGCGGCCTCGCCAGGGAAAGGTTTGCAGGCATGAATCAGACGCTCTCGACCATCGAGGAGCTCCTCCGGATCCCCGCCCCCTGCCCCTCCCCGATGGGGCTCGCGTGTGACGGGCCGGATCTCTGGATCGGCTCCTTCGAGACAAATCGAATCTACGGCCTTGTTGCACAACAAGGCCGTGTCTTTGAAGAGGCCGTCGCACCGGGCAGGCCATTCGGGATCACCGTCACCGGCGACGCGCTGCGCGTCGTGATCGGCGACAGCCACGAAGGCGGCGCCGACGACCGGTTCATACGCCGCTACATCATGGGCAAGGACTTCAAGTCCGAAGCGATCCGCGCTCCCGAGGGGACGGGCTCGTTCTTGGCCTATGACGGCGACCGGCTGTACATCAGCCAGCGCGACAACAAGGTCATCCTCGAACTCGACGAGCGCGGCAACGTTCTCCGGACGATCCCGGTCCCGCGTCAGATCACCGGGATGGTCATCGTCGCCGGGCGGTTCTACCTGGTGACGACGGAGAGCCGCGAGATCGACGACTACCGGCTGCTGTGCCTCGACGCTCGCAAAGAGCAGCCCCAGGTCCACGAGCTCGCGGCGATCCCGTTCGGCGCTCGCAGCCTGGGCTTCGACGGAACGAAGTTCTGGACGAACTGCCGCGAGGAGAACACGATCGTCGCCTTCGCCAAGCCCGGCTAAGGAGCCGCAGGACGCGGGTGAGGGGGGCCACCCGCGTCCTGTACGAACCAAGCGAGCAGTGACGCCGCGGTACCGCCGCTCCAGCGTCAGAGCGGTCCTCGAAACGATCATCCCGGATCGCGCCGCCGCCGCCGAGGCGCACGATGCGCTGTGGGCCGTGCTGTGGAACCGGCGCTACGACGACGTCGACGAGCCGGTCTGGGCGCCCGAGGCCTCGTACTCAGGGATCCTCGCGTTCGCGCGCGGCTTGGACGAGACGACCTCGTTCATCGGCGTCGACATCGGCGAGGCGTTCGTCGTGTTCGTCACGACCGGCGACCGGCCGCCGATCGGGAGCCGCGTCCGCGTGCTCGCCGGCGAGCGTGATCAGTGGCGCCTCGCGGAGGTCCAGCCGCTCGGACTCGGCGTCGATCTGCGCTTCGACGACCACACCACAACGACCGACACCGCCTGGATCGGCGCATTGCGCGAGGGTGTCGACCGGCTGCGCGAGCTGCTCACCGCGCGTCGCGATCAGCTGGCGGCGCGGCGCAGGCAGCTTGGCGCCTTGAACGAGCCGCCGACCCTCGAGGAGGTCTGGCGCGAGGAGCTCGGCGCGCTCAGCGACCGCATCGCGCTGGAGACCGAGTACACGCCACAGGAACACACCGCACTCGCGCGCGCGCGGGCGAAAGGTGCGCGCACCGCCGACGAGGAGGAGCGCAAGATCATCGCTGCGCGCAAGCGCCGCTTCTCCGAGCGCGGGGCCGAAGCGATCGCGCGCTTCCGCGAAGAGCGCTGGCCCACGATTCGCGATCGCGCCGCCGCTGAAATCAAGAAGTACGCGGACTACCGCACCGAGGTCGTACGGCTCGAGGACGCGCTGCAGCGGATTCGGGCGCTCGCGGGCCGCGCGAAGAACGCCGGTGGTGCGCTCGACCGCCTCGAGAAGGCGGGGTTCCGCGTCGGCGCGCTGTCGTTCGACTCGGCGCGTCTCGAAGACGCCGAGTACGCCGAAGAGGTGCTGCGAACGATCGAACTGCTGCACGCGGCGATCCCGCAGCGCGCCGTCTCGATCGCGACCAGCTTCAGCGCGTACCGCGCACCGACTGCGGGGCCGTCCGTGACTCCGCCTCGGCCTTGAGCGCGGCGAGCATCATCTCGGAGTTCTCGCGCACCTTCCTCTCCAGCGTCGGGCCGATCAGCTCGGCGAGCGTCGGCACGCCGAAGTCGTACTCGACGCCGAGCACGACGTGCGTCGTCGTGCCGTCCTGCTCGAACGTCCACGCACCCTCGAACGTGTCGAGGTCGCCCTCGATCAGCGCGTAGTCGATCCGCAGCCGGGCGTCGTCGAACCGGTCTTCTTCCGTCCACTCGATCGGCGCATCCTCGACCAACGTCTTCCAGCGCGTGATCGCGCGATCGGGATGGCGCTCCAGCACGACGACGGTCTCGACGTCCGGCATGAACTCCGGGAAGCGCTCCTGCTCCTTGGCGAGTTCGTAGACCGTCGCGGCGGGCGCCTCGACGTCGATCGAGCACTCGACGTACGGCACTACGTTAGGGTCCCCAGCTTATCGAACGCGGTCGCCACAGCAGCGTCGAACGCGCGCAGCGCGGTATCGACCTCCTCGACGGTCACGATCAGTGGCGGTTCGAGACGGATCACGCGCTGCTGGTTTAGCGTCCAGGCGGCGGTGACGCCACGCTTGAGGAGCTCAGGGATGATCGACCCTCCGTACCCTTCGCTGCGCAGCTCCACGCCGACAAGCAACCCCGCGCCGCGCGCGTCCGCGACCACGGCCGGATAGCGTTCCATCGTCGCGCGCGCACCGGCGAGGAGCTGCGCACCGCGGTCGCGCGCGTTCGCGACCAGATCTTCGTCGTGCAGGACGTCGAGCGCCGCGAGCGCTGCCGCGCAGGCGAGCTCGTTCCCGCCGAAGGTCGAAGTGTGAAGCAGCGGCTGCTTCCCGTACGCCGCGTTCCACACCGCCGGCCGCGCGACGTAGGCTCCGATCGGGATGACGCCGCCCGAGAGCCCCTTCGCCAGCGTCATTACGTCGGGGACGACATCCTCGCGGTCGCATGCGAAGAGCGCGCCGCAGCGGCCGAGCCCGGTCTGCACCTCGTCGGCGATCATCACGGCGCCGGCCGCATCGCAGATCGCGCGCACCTCGCGCAAGTAGCCGTCGGGCGGCAGGTTGACGCCGCCTTCGCCTTGGATCGGCTCGACGATCACGGCGGCGACGTCCTCGTCGACCGCACCGCGCAGCGCGACGGCGTCGCCGAACGGCACGCGCCGCACGTCGGCGAGGAGCGGCAAGAACGGATCGCGGAACGCGTCGCGGCCACTCGCCGAAAGCGCGCCCAGCGTTTTGCCGTGAAACGCCGCGTCGGTCGCGACGATCGCGGCGCGCTTCGTCGCAGCGCGGGCCAGTTTGAGCGCCCCTTCGACCGCCTCGGTCCCACTGTTCGCGAAGAACGAGATCGCGAGATCGCCGGGCGTCAGCTCGGCCAGCCGTTTCGCGAGCCGCCCCATCAGCGGGTTGAACATCGTGCGGCCCGAGAGCGCGATGCGGTCGAGTTGATCTCTGACCGCGGCGACGACGCGCGGATGGCGGTGCCCGAGCGTGAAGACGCCGTACCCGCCGGCGAAGTCGAGGTATTTCTTGCCGGTGTGATCGGTGATCGTGCAGCCCTCGGCGTAGACCTCGACCGGCGACCCCGAAAGCTTCATCACCCGCGCCAGCGGCGGGTTCAGGTAGGCGCGATAGTTCTCGTACGTCTCTTCGTACAGCGCCGCCGCCGACGCCGCGCCGTACAAGTCGGGATTGGAGCCGATCACGCGACGGCGAGCTCGTGCGTGCGTGAATCGAGCTGGGCGATCGTCGCCTCGAGCACCGCGAGCGTCTCGGCAGCGGTTTCGGTGCGCATCAGCCGTTCGCGCAGCGCGCTAGCGCCCGGGAAACCCTTGAGATAGTAGCCGAGATGCTTGCGCATCTGCGGAACCGCGCGCGGTTCGCCCCACTCGTCAACCATCGTGCGGTAGTGATGCATCGCGAAGCGCAGGCGATCGGGCGCCTCCGGCGTCGCCTCGGGCTCGCGACCTTCCATCAGCGCGCGCAGCCGCGAAACGAGCCACGGGTTTCCCAGCGTGGCGCGGCCCAGCATCACGGCGTCGACGCCGCTCTCCCGCATCCGGCGCAGCGCATCGTACGGGTCGCCGAGGTCACCGTTCCCGATCACCGGGATATCGATCGCGCGCTTGAGCTCGGCGATCTTCGCCCAGTCGGCGCTGCCCTTGTAGAACTGCTTCGCGGTGCGCGCGTGCAGGGTCAGCGCTTGCACGCCGACGGCCTGCGCGCGCTTCGCCACCTCGACGAAGACCTGCTCGTTCTCGGTCCAGCCGAGTCGCATCTTCATCGTGACCGGACAGTCGACGGCGGCGACGACCGCTTTCATGATCGCCTCGCAGCGGTCGACGTCGCGCAGACACGCGCTGCCGCCTTCGGTCTTCGTCACCTTCGGCGCCGGGCAGCCGAAGTTGATGTCGACGATGTCGGCGCCGCACTCGCGCACGACCTTGGCGGCGTGCGCCATGATCGCCGGGTCGTTGCCCCACAACTGGGTCGAGACGGGCTGCTCGACGCCGTGCTGGTCGATCATCTCCGTCGTGCGCTGGTTGCCGTACCGGAGCGCGTTCGCTGAGACGAACTCGGTCACGGTGAGACCGAACCCGAACGGCTTGTAGAGCGCCCGCAGGGTACGGTTCGTCACCCCCGACATCGGCGCGAGCACGATAGGGGGCCAGACAACGATGGGGCCGATCCGAAGCGGCGGGACGCTGGAGGTCACGACCACCGAGTGTACCACGCGCGGGGCGGCAACGCCCACCGGGGCGGGGGCAGGTGGCCGGCACCCGAGCGCCGGTTCATCGACGAACCGGTCCACGAGAACGCGCTCGTCGGGGGCTTCGCCGCGCCCGCCGACGGCGGGCGGCACCCGGCGCTCATCGTGCTCGGCGGCTTCGACGGTGGAACGCCCGGCGAGGCGTACAGCCTCGCACTGCAAGGCTACGCAGCCTTCGCGGTCGCCTATTTCGGCACGCCCCTGCCGCGGAGCGCGGACAAGGTCCCCGTCGAAACGGTCTCACGCGCGATCGACTGGCTACGCGCACGACCGGAGGTCGATCCGGCAAACATCGGGATCCTCGGCATCTCGCAGGGTTCCGAGCTCGCACTGCTCGCCGCGGCGCGCGATCCGCGGATCCGGTCGGTCGCGGTGATCGCTCCCAGCGCCTACGTCTGGTTCGCGCCGGCGTTCGACGGCGAGCCCGACCGCTCGTCGTGGACGGCGAACAACGGTCCGCTGCCGTTCATCCCGCCCGACGCGCGTGCCGAGGCGGCGCTCGCGCAGGCGTACAGCAGCGGCGGGACCTCCGCCTTTCGCGAGCTCTACGACGCCTCGCTGGCCGCGGCGTCGCCCGCGACGGTGGCGAGCGCGACGATCCCGGTCGAACGCATCGAAGCGCCGGT
>CALEOJ010000168.1 GCA_937910425.1 uncultured candidate division WPS-2 bacterium | reverse complement strand
GTCGTCCTGTCGCGCTGGTCGCGCGGTGCGCCCGGCGGCAGCGCGTTCTGCCTGTGCGTCTCACCGCCGCGGCTTGCAGCGTTCGCTCGAGCGGCGGCGCGCACGCGGTTCGGTCCGCGGCTGCTGCTCGTCCTCGTGGGCGAGGCCGGAACGCTCCCCGCGACATGGCCGAAACGCTTCGCGGGCATCTCGATCAGCGCCGTCGCTGAGGCCGACACGGCCGGCGCAGCGCGCCGGCGTGCAGCCGGCGCTGACGCCGTCCTGGTCCTCGCCGACGAACGTCCACCCGCGCTGTGGCGCAGTTCGGCGTTCCGGCGACGGTTCGACGCGGAGTACGTGCGCCGGCTCGGTCACCGCGATTTTGAGATCGTCCCCGACGGGGTGCCGCGCGGCGAGGTGATGCTCGTGCGCGAAGTTCCGCCGAACGGGGCCGCGTTGCGCGCGTTCGCGCTGCGATTTCGCGCGGCGGCGGGATTCGTGCCCGGTGAGGACGCGACGCGCGCCTACGCCGCGGCCCAGGTCCTGCAAGACGCAGGCACGACCCGGACGAGCGTGCGCAGGGCCCTCGCACGGGCCCGGTTCGATACCGTCGCGGGCCCGGTTGCCTTCGACGCCGACGGCTATCGAGAGCCCGACACCCTTGCGCTGGCGCCCCCGTGATCGAAGGGAAGAGGCCTCACCCGGCGTAGTCCGCAATTCGGTTCGGAAACGCGCCTGTTTCGCTTCGCACTCGTCGGAGGACGTTCATGATTTCATCGCAGAGGCGCTCCGGAGCGTTTGCGGCCGCGCTGGCGGCCACGCTCGGGATCGTCTTCGGCTCGATCCTCACCGGACCGCTTCCCGCCGCGGCGGCGACGGTCGTGAAGATCGGCGTCGACCTCCCCGTTTCAGGCGCCGACGCGACCAACGGCATCCCGACCCGCAACGGCGTCGTCCTCGCCGTCGATCTCGCCAACGCCAAGCCGTTGCCCGGCGGGCTGAAGTTCGAGGTGAGCGCGCTCGACGACGCTGTGCAGGGCGTCCACGATCCGGCGCAAGGCGCGCAAAACGTCAAGACCTTCATCGCCGACTCGGCGGTGCTCGGCATGGTAGGTCCGTTCAACTCGAACGTCGCGAAGGCCGAGATCCCGCTGACCAACGACGCCGGCCTGGTCCAGATCAGCCCGTCGAACACGAACACCGGGCTGACCAAAGGCGACGACGCCAAGAAGCTTCGCACGTCGCACCCCGACGTGAACACATACTTCCGCGTATGCACCACCGACGATCGCCAGGGCGCCGCCGGCGCCACGTTCGCGCGCAAGCTCGGGCTGAAGAAGGCGTTCATCATCGACGACAACGAGACGTACGGCAAGGGTCTGGCCGACGTCTTCGAGGCCGACTTCAAGCGCCAAGGCGGCAGCGTTCTCGGTCACGAGCACATCACCAAAGGACAGCAAGACTTCAAGGCGCTGCTCACCAAAGTACACAGCGGCTCGCCCGACATGATCTTCTTCGGCGGCACCACCGCCAGCGGCGGCGGACTGCTGCGCAAGCAGATGGCTGACGTCGGGATGCGCGACACGAAATACGTCGGCGGCGACGGCATCAGCGACGAAGAGTTCACCAAAGAGACCGGCGACATGGCGAACAACTCGTACTACACGGTTGCCGCTCCCGAGACCTCGAAGCTGCCCAGCGCGAAAGCGTTCGTCGCCGCCTACCAGCAGAAATTCCACGCGAACCCAGGGCCGTACAGCGCGAACGCGTACGCGGCCGCGCAGATCATCATCGCGGCGGTTCTCAAAGGCGTCAAGGATGACGGCGGAAAGCTCCCGACGCGACTCGAGGTGCGTCAGAACGTCGCGGCGACGCAGAACTTCGACACGCCGATCGGAAGGATCGGGTTCGACAAGAACGGCGACACGACCGCACCGATCCTGAGCTTCTACGAGATCAAGGACGGGAAGCCGCAGTTCCTGAGTCAGCTCAATCTGAAAGACTGACCGGGTTTGGACGTTTTCCTCCAGCAACTGATCAACGGGCTTTCGCTGGGCGGTATCTACGCGCTTATCGCGCTTGGCTACACGATGGTCTACGGGATCATCGAGCTGATCAACTTCGCGCACGGTGACGTCTACACGCTGGGGACGTTCTTCTCGCTGGCGATCCTCACGCTGCTGGGGGTCACCGGCGTGGTGACGGGGCCGGCGCTGATCCTCGTGGTGGCCGTGACGATCATCGGCGCGATGATCCTGTGCGGGCTGACCGGCGTGATCATCGAACGTTTGGCCTACCGCCGGCTGCGCAACGCTCCCAAGCTCGCGCCCCTGATCACGGCGATCGGGATGTCGTTCATCCTCGAGAACCTGATGCTGTACTGGCGCGGTCCCTCGCCGGTCTCGTTTCCCGCCGTCATCCCGAACCCCGACGTGGTGCTGGGCAGCGTGACGATTCAGGCCAAGCAGATCATGGTCATCCTGCTGGCGATCGTGCTCATGCTCGTGCTGCAGGTGTTCGTGTACAACACGAAGCTCGGCAAGGCGATGCGTGCGACGGCTCAGGACAAGGACGCCGCGCAGCTGATGGGGATCAACATCAACACGACGATCGCGCTGACGTTTCTGATCGGTTCGGCGCTGGCCGGCGCGGCCGGTTTCGTCTCGGGGGTCTACTACGGTTCGACCTGGTTCCTCAACGGCTTCGCCGCCGGCCTGAAGGCCTTCACCGCGGCGGTGCTGGGCGGAATCGGCAACCTCGCCGGCGCCATGCTCGGCGGCTTCCTGATCGGGCTGACCGAGGCCATGACCACCCAGTTCATCAGCGACCAGTGGTCCAATGTGGTCGTCTTCACGGTCCTCGTGCTCGTGCTGATCTTCCGGCCGTCGGGACTGCTCGGCGAGTCGCTGCCGAACAAAGTCTGATGACGGTCAGGCTGCCCGCGCCGCTGCGCACGCCGATCGGCCAAGCCGCGCTCGCGTTCGCCGTGGCGATTGCGCTGCCGTTCATCGGGCACAACGGCGGTTTCACGAATTTCCTAGCCGACGCCGGCGCCTTCGTGCTGCTCGCGCTGGGCCTGAACATCGTGGTCGGGTTCGCCGGGCTGCTCGATCTCGGCTATGCGGCGTTCTTCGCGATCGGTTCGTACGCGTTCGCGATGCTCGCCTCGCCGCAGTTCGGGATCCATCTGCCGTTCTGGGTGCTGCTGTTCGTCGCGTCGGGGATCGCGGCGGTGTTCGGTATCCTGCTCGGCGCGCCGACCTTGCGGCTGCGCGGGGACTACCTCGCGATCGTGACGCTCGGCTTCGGGGAGATCGTTCCGCAGACGTTCCTGAACCTCGCGCAGTGGACCGGAGGCCCGAACGGGATCGGTTCGCTCGATCAGCCGACGATCGGCTCGTACAAATTCGGCTTCGACGCGCTGCCGTACTACTTCATGGTGTTGGGGCTCATCGCGCTGGCGGTGTGGCTCGCCAACAACATGCGCGCGAGTCGTCTGGGCCGCGCCTGGATGGCGATTCGCGAAGACGAGCTTGCCGCAGCGCACATGGGGATCAACACGACGGCGACCAAGCTCGCGGCGTTCGCGATGGGCGCCTCGTTCAGCGGCCTGGCCGGCTGCGCGCTGGCCTCGAAGCTGCAGCTCGTCTCGCCGGATCAGTTCGGCTTCAACGTCAGCGTGTTCATCCTGGCGATGCTCGTGCTCGGTGGGATGGGCAACATCCCCGGCGTGATCGTGGGCAGCCTCATCCTCTCGGCGCTCGAGCGCTTCATCTTGCCGCAGGGCACGAACTTCTTGCACGGTCTCGGCTTCACCAGCGTCGACCTCTCGAACTCGCGATTTCTTATCTACGGCGTGATCCTGGTGATGATGATGCTCTTCCGCCCCGAAGGGCTGATCCCGAGCCGCCAGCGGAAGGCCGAGCTCCACGCGGCGGACGATGACGCGACGGTCGCCGCCCACGAGCAGACGTTGTACACGGAGGCCGTTCGGTGACGGCGCTGCTGACGATGGACCACGTGACGCAGCGGTTCGGCGGACTCGTGGCGATCAACGATCTGAACTTCAGCATCGAGGCGGGCTCGATCGTTGCGATGATCGGGCCGAACGGCGCGGGCAAGTCGACCGCGTTCAACTTGATCACGGGGATCTACAAGCCGAGCGCCGGCCGAATCACCTTCGACGGGGTCGACATCACCGGCCGAAGCACCAGCGCGATCGCGCCGCTCGGGATCGCGCGCACGTTTCAGAACATCCGGCTGTTCGCGTACATGTCGGCGATCGACAACGTCCTCACCGGCGAGCACGCGCGGCTGCGAGCGAATCTTTTCGACTCGCTGCTGCACACGCCGCGGCAGCGCAAGGAAGAAGGTGTCGCGCGCGAGCGCGGGATGGAGCTGCTGCGGTTCGTCGGCCTCGACCGGTACGCCGAGAACTACGCGCGCAATCTCCCTTACGGATTCCAGCGACGGCTCGAGATCGCGCGCGCGCTCGGAGCGAACCCGAAGCTGCTGATGCTCGACGAGCCGGCCGCCGGCATGAACCCGACCGAGAAGCACGATCTCGTCGCGCTGATCCGCCTGATCCGCGAGCGCGGCGTGACGGTGTTCCTGATCGAGCACGACATGAGCCTGGTCATGGAGCTCTCCGAGCGCATCACCGTGCTCGACCACGGCGAGAAGATCGCCGAGGGCCTCCCCGCCGACGTTCGCAACGACCCCAAGGTGATCGAGGCCTATCTCGGAGCGCCGGCCGCGTAGTGGCGCTGCTGGAAGTCGACGGTCTCGTCGCGCGCTACGGCCGGATCACCGCCCTCGACGGCATCTCGCTCACCGTCGACGAGGGTGAGATCGTCACGCTGATCGGCGCCAACGGGGCGGGGAAGACGACGACGCTGCGCGCGATCAGCGGACTTGTCCGTCCCGCGGCCGGCGCGATCCGCTTCGCCGGCCGTGACACCTTGAAGCTCGCGCCCAACGACATCGTGCGCGCCGGGATCAGCCATTCCCCCGAAGGGCGGCATGTGTTCCCGCGCATGACCGTGCGCGAGAACCTGGAGCTGGGCGCGTACACGCGCAGCGTGAAGTCGGAGATCGCCGAGGACACCGAACGGGTCCTGGCGATCTTCCCCCGCCTGCGGGAGCGCTACGCGCAGAAGGCGGGAACGATGTCGGGCGGCGAGCAGCAGATGCTGGCGATCGCGCGCGCGCTGATGTCGCGGCCGCGCGTGCTGCTGCTCGACGAGCCGTCGCTCGGCCTCTCGCCGAAGCTCGTGCAGACGATTTTCGAGGTGATTCGCGACATCAACCGGCGCGGTACGACGATCTTGCTGATCGAGCAGAACGCGCGGCAGGCACTCGCGGTCGCGTCCCGCGGGTACGTTCTCGAAGTGGGACGGATCGCGCACGCGGGCGCGGCGGCGGAACTGGCGGCGAGCGAAGCGGTTCGCGCAGCGTATCTCGGAGGAGCAGCATGACCGGCGGCAGCGCAGGCACCAGCACGAACCTGATCTACTTGGCGGTTGCGGCGCTGGTCATCGTACGATTCCTGTTTCGCGAGCTCCGAGAGCGCAGGGTTCGGCTGAGGTCGATCTGGATCCGGCCGGGGATAACCGCTGCATTCACCGTGCTGCTGATCGTCGTAGCGTTCACGACCCCAAGTAGCGACCTGGGCTTCCTGGCGGTCGCAGGCGTTATTGGCGCGGTGCTCGGCATTGTTACCGGCACGCTCATCGTGCGTTCGACGACGTTCAGGACCGCAGGCGAGCGCGGCGCGGTTCTGGCGCAGGGCAGCATGATCACGGTGATCATCTGGATCGTCGCGCTGGCGCTCCGTTTCGTCGCGCGATTCGCATTCGCGGGTTCGGGCGCGTCGCCGGCGCAGCAATTCGAGTTGAACGCCGGGCTGCTCGTCCTCGTCACCGCAGCGTTCGTCGTCGTTGCCTTGGGGTTCCACCGGGCGATCGACCGGCTAGCGCCCGAACAAACCCAAACCCAAACCCAAACGCGCTCGTTGTAGCGCGTACGCGTGGCTGATCGGCGAGGGCTGCGATCTCGCCCAAGGGTATCTGTTCGGAAGGCCGATGGCCTAAGGAGTAGCTCCTCGACCATCTGGCTTCCTCGGTCACGCTCCGCGGGTAACGGGTCAGAAGCGCGTGCGCGTTATGCCACCGTGTCGCTGAAGGGATACGCCGCAACCTGGAACTCGTCTTCGTACACGATGTAGCCGGGTCGACGGCTCGTGATCATTTCGACGCGGGTACCGTATGTTTCCAGGATGAACTGAAGGTCGCGCATCGTCGCGAGATGTTCGGTCGCATCTCGCTTGAACCAGCATATCGCTTGCGACTCGCGGTGAGGTCTCCGGGAACGTGTCAAGCGGGTCGGCCTCTTTAGCTTCTCGTCGAACCAGCTCAACGCCGCGGCCAGGCGATGAGCGTCGTGAGCGGCGACAAGCTCGGACCCCTGGAGACGGTAGGCGGCTTGCAAGGCACCGCGTCGTTTCCCGGAGCTGCAATCCAGTTGATGAACGACAAATCTGATGAACATGATGCAGTGCCTCGAGATCAGGCTCTGGGCGCGGAGCCGGCGAGACCTGTTGGTCCCGCCGGCTTCGCTGTTCAGACACCGCGGGTGAAGTCCGCGATGAGCGCGGGCGCCGCCGCGTCGAAGCCGACGACGTCGAGCATCCCGCCGTCGTTCGGGTCAGCGATCGTGAACCCGTTCGACGTCATGCCGACGACGACGAGCTTCGCCGCGATCCCCATCCGCTCGCGATAGAGGCGCAGCGCCTCGTCCGCGTGCACGGTGCCGGCCCACGTCTCATTGTCCGTCATGACGAGGAACAGGTCGATTGCGAGCCGCTTCTCGAGCGCGTAGAGCATCGGCAGCGAGCAGTCCGTTCCCATGAACGGCAGCGCGTCCGTCCGCTTCACGACCGAGTCGACGCTCTCGGTCTTGCCGATCGCGAACGGTACGAAGCCCTCCGCGAACGCCATGACCTGCACGTCACGCTCGGTGCGAACGTGCGTGAGCGCCATCGCGGCCGCGCCGACGCGCGGCGTGATCCCCGGAATCCCGGCGATCGTGCCGCTCGACATCGAACCCGACACGTCGAGCCCGATCAGCGTGCGTGCTCCCGTCGGCTCGACGTTCTCGAACGCGAGCCCAAAGGCCGCGTCGAGCGCGTCGACCACCACCGGGACCGGCGTCCACGTCGCCGAACCGCGCGCGCCGCGACCAGCCATATAGGTGGTCAGCGCCGCGAGCAGCGCGATCGGGTGGATCCGGGCCTTGCGGAGCGCCGCACGATCCGTGATACGCGCGATCACGCCGGCCGTCGCCTCGCCCTTGGGCGTGAGGAGACCGACGCGCGTGAGCGTCGCGAGGTTGCGGATCAGCGCCGTCATCGGCAGCGCCGGCAGCAGCGCTTCCCAGACGCGCGGCTCCTTGAGCCACGCGCTCGGCAGCGCTTCGCGCGGCAGGCCGCTCGCACGCACCAGCTCGGCGCACGTCGCCGCGTCTGCGTCTTCCGACGCCTTCGCGATCGCGTGAGCGCGCAGCAGCGCGAGCGACTCGTGCTCGTCGCCCGGGACGTCGCCCTTGACGATCCAGGCGTAGAGCGCCGCCCGCTCCGCATCCGCCGCGAGCGGGTGCGCGAGACGGAACACGTCGCGGTGCGTGAAGCCCTCGCGGTTCTGGTACTTCAGCGCCTGGTACGCGAGATCGCGCACCGGCTTGCCTTCGTACCAGCCGCGCAGTCCCTTGCGCAGGCCGCGTCCCCAGCCGCGGAACTGCTCGATGTACGAGCAGAACGTGAGCAGGTGGGAACCCGTGCGGCAGACGCGGCGCAGACCCTCGCCGAGGGCGTGGCGGCGCGTCTCCTCGTCGCCGAACCCGGCGCACGCCGCGAGCGCGAAGATCGCCGGCTGCACCTTCGGTGCGCGGCCGCTCGCCGAGAGCGCGATCACGCGCGCGACGACGCGCTGGCCGTCTTCACGGATCGCGTCGACGAGGTTGACCGCGTTCTCCTTGGTCAGCTGCGTCTCGGTCGCGTAGTACGTTGACGACTCCGATCCGAGGATCAGGAAGCGGTCGACGCGCGCCCAGCGGTCGAGCGCGTAGACGTAGCCGCCGGCCTCGTTGCGCACCTGTGCGCGATCCGGCTGCGGCTGCGTCTGCAGCGTCCCAGCGGCGCGGCCGTGGAAGATGCGTGCGAGCAGGTTCATGATAGGTTCCCTCCTTTCGTGAGGGGTGGAAGGGTCGCGGGCGAGTGGCGTGCGAGGAAAGAGACTTGCGTCTCCAGAGTGCTCTACCGTTGAGCTACGCGCACTGCAGTGCGCGGCAGGAGTCGAACCTGCTGCCGCTCCGTTAAAGGTAACCTCGTACTTCCGGCCCGCGACCCGGACCGTGGACAAATGGTGTTCGAGGAGTTGGGGACGCACCCGCAGACCCGTCCCCGTGTTCTTGCGAACGGTCGTGGTGGAGACGATAACCTCGAACGTCCGGCCCACAGCCGGTTCTCGACAAGTTCAGGATGACAGACCGGTTATGGAAGGGTGACGAAGGATCGCGGGCGAGAAGTGAAGCGGGAGCGGGACGACACCTCGCGTCCCTGCCGGCAGCGCGAGCTTGCGCGCGCGATACCTTTTGGATTCGAACCATAGGCTCCCAGAGAACCCGCCCCGTACGGCCCGCGACCCCGCGTCAGCCCTTGATGCAGACCACCTGGCGGAGCGTGTGCACGATCCGTACGAGATCGTGCTGCGCCGCCATGACGGCGTCGATGTCCTTATACGCGGACGGCGCCTCGTCGAGGACGCCCGCGTCCTTGCGGCATTCGATACCGTCGGTTTCCCGCTTGAGATCGGCGACGGTGAGACGAGACTTCGCCTCGCCACGGCTCATCCGGCGGCCCGCTCCGTGCGAGCACGATTCGAACGACTCGGCGTTTCCGAGACCACGCACAACGTAGTTGCGCGTGCCCATCGAGCCGGGGATGAAGCCGAGCTCGCCGAGACCGGCGCGAACCGCACCCTTGCGCGTCACGAAGACGTCCGCACCGAAGTGGTGCTCGCGTGCGACGTAGTTATGGTGGCAGTTTACGAGGGTTCCAGCGGCCTTGAAGCGCGGCAGTCCGGCCTTTCCGTTCATCGCCTCGATCGCATGACGCATCATGAGATCGCGGTTTGCACGAGCGTAGTCCTGCGCCCAGCCGACCGCTCCGACATAGGCGTCAAAGAGCGGGGTGTGTTCGGTGAGGTGCGCGAGATCGCGGTCGACCAGCGTTACGCCGAGACGCGCCAACTCGCGCTGGGCGGCTTCGATGTAGAACTGTCCAATGCGGTTTCCCGCCCCACGCGAGCCTGAGTGCAGCGTGAACCAGACGTCGCCGGCCTCGTCGATGCAGAGCTCGATGTGGTGATTGCCGCCGCCGAGCGTACCCAGCTGCTCGCGCACATTGCGCGTCGACACGGCCGGTGCCTTGCTCACCACGCTCGCATAGCGTTCGCCGAGCCCGCCAGCCCACGCGGCCTCTGCCGCTGCCGGCGCGTCGCGATGCGCGCCCTTGCCGACCGGGATCACCTTCTCGATCGCGGCGCGTACGCGCCGCAGATCGGTCGGGAGATCTTCGGCACGGAGGGTGAGCTTCGCGGCGATCATGCCGCAGCCGATGTCGACGCCGACCGCGGCCGGCACGATCGCACCGATCGTCGGGATCACGCTGCCGACCGTTGCGCCCTTGCCGACGTGCACGTCCGGCATCACCGCGACGTGGTCGTGGACGAACGGGAGCGCGGCGATGTTCTCGACCTGAGGGCGCGCGCCGGCGTCGAACTCGACGCCGCGAACCCACGCCTTGACCGGGCGGCCGGCGGTTTCGAAGACTTCCACGGCGGTGACCTCCTTTCGGGATGATAGCAGAAGCGGGGCGAGCGCATCGCTCACCCCGCTTCCGATCAGCGTCCGTGGGTTCGCGCTCGAGGGTTAGATCGGGAAGCTCCCGATCGCGGCGTACGACGACGTCAGCAGCTGTCGCTTTGCGCAGCCGGATTTCTGATCGGGTCGGACGACGGATGGTTGAAGCATGTGAACTCGCCTCGGAGCTTACGTGAGTGATACGACCTTTGTCAATACGTTCCGGGACGGGATTTCGTCACCGAAACATTGTGTCAAGGTGAAAAACATTGCGCGACCGCTTGACAAGTACACGGGACTGGCTTTAGGATCGGCACGTCATGCAACGATTCGCGTTGATCCTCCCACGAGCCAAAGGCCACAGTCTGTGGTCCGCGGATTCGTATTGCCTCGACGTCGTCGGTATGTCGGGACAGATCGGCGCGACGCGGGGGAACCCGCTGCATCGGTAGCTGACGCTCTGGTACTCCTGTGAACATCACGAGGGGATCGGCGCGCAGCCGGTCCCCTCGGTCTTTTTCTCGGGCTCGTGTCAAGGCGACGATCACGATTCCAAACCGTGAGATGGGCGTTCGATTCGTTCCGGGCCCGCATGGTGGCCGAGGCCGAAGAGGTCGAGGCACTCGCTTGTGACGCGAGTCGAAGTGGGTTCGAGCCCCACCGGTCACACCAATTCTGCGCGTGCACGGTCGTGCACGTCTGATTCAACGCGTTCTTTGAAAACTGAATCGTTCGTCAAGAACAACCTTGCGCGAGACTCTCGCGCGGCGCGCACCGACGCGCCGTGCCGTTGGGCCGGTCTCGCACGCCCCCGCGATCGGGGCATCGCGGCGTCTTCCGAGTGAGAGGGAGCGCACGAGATCGCATTCGGGAACGCAGCTGCAACGGTTCTAGCGTCTGGTTGAAGCCCAGAAGAAGGCGGTTCGACTCCGCCCGTTCCCCCAAACGATCTCGGGTAGCCAAAAGGTAAGGCCGCCGGTTGTTGCCCGGCTCATTGAGGGTTCGAGTCCTTCCCCGAGAGCCAATGCGGGCACGCAGAGTGCGACGCAGGTTTCATATGCCTGCAGACCCGGGGCAGGACCGGGGTCCGCAACCATCTTCCCCAGGGCCGCGCGTTTACGGCGAGCCGCGCGATCCGTTGGCGCCGTCGGCTCTCCGACGCGCGCACGCTCCGTGTCGCGATTGGTCCGCGACCGGAGCAGCTCGCCGTGTCTAGGAACGGTGGCCGAGCGGTAAGGCATCGCAATGCTAGTGCGACGAGGGTGCAAGCCCGCGTGGGTTCGAGTCCCGCCCGTTCCTCCAAGCCCCCGTAGCTAAGCGGAACAGCGACGGTCTACGAAGCCGTACCAATTCGGCGGTTCGAATCCGCCCGGGGGTTCCATTTTGGGCTGCCATGTTCCAAGGCTGGCGAACCTCACTTGCAATGAGGTTGTGTAGGGTTCGATACCCTAGCGGTCCACAAACCATCACATGGGCGTAGGGAAGCTGGGCATCCTGCGTGCGTCGGAAGCACGAGATCGTGAGTTCGAGTCTCACCGCCCATACCAATCGCGCGACAAACTGACGTCCGGAATAGTCTCGTTTCTTACACGAGGGATGCGGAGTTCGAATCTCCGGTCGCGCACCACACGACGTAGCCAAGTCCGGTAAGGCAGCAGCCTGCAAAGCTGCGCATCGCGCGTTCGAATCGCGCCGTCGTGTCCATGCCCGTGGGGCTCGTTAGGACGAGCGTCCGGTCCGTACCCGGATCTCAGCCAGTTCGAATCTGGCCGCGGGCTCCAATACTCATCGGCGACTGGGGGAATTTGGCAGACCCAGCCGGCTCAGACCCGGCCGTCACTTGACGTGAGCGTTCGAATCGCTCGTCGCCGACCATGCGATCGTGGGGGAATCGGTAGACCCGCAGCGTTGAGGACGCTGTTCGAAGAGAGTGCGCGTTCAAGTCGCGCCGATCGCACCATGGGTGAGACGTTCTGTAGGAATGGACGGCGGGCCGTAACCCCGTCGCGCACGCGCACTGTCGGTTCGAATCCGACCTCACCCTCCACTCTTCATGCGGTGTCGCCCAGCGGTAGGGCAGCAGCCTCATAAGCTGTACGGCAGCGGTTCAAATCCGCTCACCGCAAGTTTCCGCCCGTGTAGCTCAACGGCAGAGCAGCACGCCGGTATCGTGCCGAAAGCGGTTCGATTCCGCTCGCGGGCTCCAAGACATCTCGCCGTAGCTCAGGGGAAGAGCACTGCTCTCCGAGGGCAGATTGTCGCGCGTTCAAATCGCGCCGGCGAGACCAACGATCGGGGATAGCCAAGACGGTACGGCGCTCGGTTTTGGCCCGAGTTATACGGCGGTTCGATTCCGTCTCCCCGAGCCATGCGTCCGATACCGAAGCGGTGGAGGTGCCAGCCTTTTAAGCTGAGCTCAAGTCAGTTCGACTCTGACCGGACGCACAAGCAATTCACCTAACCACGTTTTTAGACACCGATGCGGGGTAGCCAAGACGGTAAGGCGCCGGTCTCTGAATCCGGAAATGCGCTGGTTCGATCCCAGCCCCCGCAGCCATGATGACGTAGCTAAGTGGGAAGCATCGGTCTGCAATACCGACAATCCCGAGTTCCATTCACGGCGTCGTCTCCAAGGAACGTGCCAGTCCCGGCGGCGGGCAAGCGGTCCTGAAAACCGCGGGGCACCGAAAGGTGAGGGTTCGACTCCTACACGTTCCGCCATGGTCCCGTAGTGTAGTGGATCTGCACAGTTGATTGTCGATCAGCGAGTACGAGTTCGATTCTCGTCGGGGCCGAATGCCATACTCCTGGCACATCCAAGGGCTATCCTGTCGGAGAAATGAAGCCGCACGAACAGAGACGCGCTGAGCGTATCCGCGAGCAACTGGGAATGTCTCACGGAAAGGCCGCCGCGCGTCTGCGGATGATGATTATCCTTGAATTGGCGCGGCGCCTAGGTTTGACTGGGTGTCATGTTTGTTCCGAGAAAATCAAGAGCATCGGCGAATTGTCAATTGAACATGTTCGACCTTGGGTCAACCGAGATCCGGATTTGTTTTGGGACCTTAGCAACATCGCGTTTAGCCATAGACGCTGCAATCGTCCACATGAACTGACCGGGCACAGACTCCGTAAGATATCGACGTCGGACGTTGCATGGTGCATCGGACACCAGGCGTTTCTTCCTCGAGAGCGGTTCTGGGTGCTGTCTACGCGGTGGAACGGGCTCAAACGATACTGCAAATCATGCGCCGATCGATACGATGGGCGGCAACACGCCGCAAAGGGGCATCGCGAACCTGCATCGTCGTCGGAACTACCATCGCGTGTTCGTTTATCGGTCTGAGGATCGCGGTTTTTCACACCGCAGAGACGGGTTCGACTCCCGTACACGCGACCATTGCTCCGTTCGTCTACGCAGGTTAGGAACAGCCGATGTCTCGATCGGCAAGAGCCGGATCATTGCCGGCACAGAGCACCAGCCTCGCCATAGCTCAACGGTAGAGTGCGCGCTTGATAAGCGCGTGACCGGAGTTCAACTCTCCGTGGCGAGACCATGCGCGAGAGGCCCTCTGGGAAGGGCGACTGTTTAAACATACAGCCCGGTCCCGGTTCGACTCCGGGCTTGCGCACCATGCGGGTCTCACATAGTGGTAGTGTTTCAGCGCGCCGTGCTGAAAGCGCCGGTTCGATTCCGGCGGCCCGCTCCATGCGGCCGTTGCATAACGGAAATGCCTCTGGCCTCCAACCAGATGACCCGAGTTCGACTCTCGGTGGCCGCTCCAATTTCTTCACACCGCTCACGACGACGCACGAAGGGAGGCGACCGCGATGAGCTCAGACTGCCTGCTCCTCAACTTCACGTACGAGCCGCTGGGCGTCGTCGACGTCGCGCGTGCCGTGCGTCTGCTCTTCGCGCGCAAGGTCGAGGTCGTCCACGCGGGCGTGGGCGAGATCCGCTCCGTGACGGCGTCGTTTCCGTTGCCGTCGATCGTGCGGCTGCTCTACTACGTCGCGCGCCGCCGCAAGAAGGTCGCGCTGACGAAGAAGAACGTCCTACTGCGCGACGACTACGTCTGCGGCTACTGCGCTTCGCGCGGCGGCGCGACGATGACGGTTGACCACGTCGTGCCGCGCAGCCGCGGCGGCCGCTCGATGTGGGAGAACCTCGTCGCCTGCTGCACGGCGTGCAACGCGCGCAAGCGCGACCGCACGCCGGACGAGGCGCGCATGCCGCTCCGCCGCGTCCCGCGCGAGCCGCGGTTCATCCCGTGGATCGTCGTCCGCCGCAACACGGCGCCCGATGAATGGAGCAAATACCTGGCGCTCTACAGCGTCAGGATCGAAGAGCGGGTCGGCCGGTGAGTGCGCTCGCCGACGCCCTGCAGCGGCTCGCCGAGCGTTCGGGAATCAGCCGGCCCTCGGTTGCCAACGTCGAAGCCGGGCGCCAGAACGTCAGCCTGCGGCAGCTGTGCGCGCTGGCGCTGGCGCTCGACGTCGGTGTGGAAGAACTCCTCGCCGGGGACTACTGATCCCCGGCGAGGGCGCCTTTACCGCCTGCGTCGAAAGCATACCGTCAATGGCGAGGGCTGGAGAAGTCGCCCGGCGATTCGCGCTGAGGATTCGCACGCAAGCGATCCTGATCAGCGTCGTACCCTTGACCTTCCTGCTCCTGTTGTGCATCATCGCCAGCGTGCTGCAGAACAAGACCGATCAGATGGCGGCCTGGTCGCAGCGATCGACGAGCGCGCTCAGCGAATCCGACGCCGTTCAGCAGAGCATCAGCGACGCCAACCGTAGCGTCATCGAGTATACCCGGCAGCCGAAACCCGCGGCGCTCGCGGCGTACGACGCAGGCCGGCGCGAGCTGCCGCTGCAGGAAGCCGAGCTGATACGCCTCGTGCGCGACGATCCGTCGCAAGAACGTCGCGCGGCGCGCTACGTCGAGCTCAGCAACGAGCTGATGAGCGGTGTGCTGACCGCGTACCTGAAGTTGTGGCAGGCCGGCAAGAAGGCGGAAGCCCAGAAGATGGTCACGGCGCAGCGGGTGAGGCACCTGGCCCTCGTGTGGGAGGCGATGCGCAACGACTTCGACCTCACCGAGCGCCAAATCGCACTCGCGCGATATGCAGCGCTGCACCGCGACCTCGAGTCGCTCGGCGCCGTTCTCCTCGGGGCGTCCGTCGCCGGCATCGTGCTGACGGTCTTCGTCACCGGTCAGTTCGGATTTCGCATCGCACGCAGGCTGCTTCGGCTCACCGAGAACGCGCACCGGCTGGGCCGCGGCGAGCCGACCGCGGTCATCGGCGGCGGCGACGAGATCGCCGACCTCGATCGCGTCTACCACGAGCTGACGCGGCGCATCCACGAGACGCTGCATCAGAAGGAGGATGCGCTCGCCGCCTTCGAGCGCGCACATCACGTCGCTTCGACGCTGCAGCGCGCGCTGCTCCCGCAGGAACTCCCGGAGGTGCAGGGGATCGTATTCGACGGCGTGTACGTGCCGGGCCGAACGGAAGCACAAGTCGGCGGCGATTGGTACGACGCGTTGCGGCTCGCCGACGGACGAGTGCTCATCACCATCGGCGACGTTGCCGGGACCGGGCTGCCGGCCGCGGTCATCATGGCGGCGATGCGTCAGGTGATCCGCGGCGTCGCCCAAGTCTACGCCGATCCCGCGACGATGATCGACGCAGCGGACCGGACGCTCAAGGCCGAGCATCCCGATCGATTCGTCACCGCGTTCGTCGGCGTCTACGACCCCGTGGCGCACACGCTGTCGTACTGCTCCGCCGGCCATCCCGCCCCGCTCTTGCGCCACGCCGACGGTTCGGTGAGCGACATGCCGTCGGACGGTTTGCCGCTCGGATTGCGCACGCGCGACGGAACCGATGCGCGGACCGTCGATATCCCTGACGGTGCGACCCTGCTATTCTACACCGACGGTCTCATAGAATCGACCCAGGACGTGATCGAAGGCGAACGGCGCCTGCGTGCCGCGCTCGCCGAACCGAGCATCACGGCGCGGCGCGATCTCGCTCGAGCGATCCACGACGACGTCCTGCGCGAGGGGGCGCATGACGACGTCGCGATCCTGGCGATGCGGCTCGACCCGGCGGCTACGGTCGCACCGGACTCCTCGCGACACTGGAGCTTCGATACCGGGGACCTGACGACCGCTCAGCGCACCCGCGCCTTGTTTGCCTCCGTGTTGGCCGATGCGGGGATGCTCGACGACGACGTGTTCAGCGCGGAGCTGATCTTCGGCGAGCTCCTCAGCAACGCCGTACGCTACGCACCGGGAGCCGTCGACGTCGTGCTCGACTGGAGCGGCGCCTCGACGGCGATCGTGCACTTCCTCGACCGCGGCTCCGGCTTCGTCGTCATCCCGCGGCTGCCGACCGACCTGCTCAGCGAACGCGGCCGCGGTCTGTTCCTGGTGTGGTCGCTCTCTGACGACTTCAACGTGACCAAACGCACCGACGGCGGCTCCCACGTGCGCGTCGTCCTGACCCCGCGCCGCAAACGCGGGCACAACGGCGTCGTCGCGCGCACGCAGCCCGCGCCGGTGAACGCAACGCCGTGAACGAGCGCTTCGCGCGCGACGGTTTTCTCATCATCCCGGATTTCAAGAACGCCGGCGAGATCGCCGCGCTGCGCGAACGCGCCGCGGCGATCGTCGATGCGTTCGATCCGGCCCAGTCGAGCGCCGTCTTCACCACCCGCGAGGAAGCCAAGACGAAGTCGGAGGCATACTTCTTGACGTCGGGTCAGACGATCCGGTGCTTCTTCGAAGAAGAGGCGTTCGATGCGTCGGGCGCATTGCGCCAGCCGAAGGAACTTTCGATCAACAAGATCGGTCACGCGATGCACGACCTCGACCCGGTGTTCGAGCGCTTCTCGCGGGACCCTCGGCTGCACGATCTCGCGCGCGAGATCGGCGTTGCGCAGCCGCGTGTCTACCAGTCGATGTACATCTTCAAACAGCCGCGCATCGGGGGTGAAGTCCGCTGGCACCAGGACGCGACGTACTTCGAAACCGAGCCGGTCACCGTCACGACGCTGTGGTTCGCGCTGGAACGCGCCGACCGCACCAACGGGTGTTTGTGGGTGCAGCGCGGCGGTCACCGCACGCCGCTGCGCGAGCGGTTCGTCGTGGACGCCGCCGGGAGCCGGCTGGAGCGGGTCGACGAGACGCCGTGGCCGTCGGACGAGGGCGCCGAGCCGGTCGAAGTCGAGGCGGGGACGTTGGTGGTCTTCCACGGGCTGCTGCCGCACTACAGCGCGCCGAACCGCTCGGAGACGTCCCGCCACGCGTACACGCTGCACTTCGTCGACGCCGGCGCGCGGTACGCCGCGACGAACTGGCTGCAACGCAGTGCGGCTTTCCCGGCGCGGGGTTTCGTTTAAGGCAACGAACCGCTACGCGTCGAGGAAGATGTCCTCGCCGAGCGGTGTCCCCGGGGCGACGGCGTAGCCGTCGAGGTCCGAGATCCCGTGCGCGCGCAGCACGTCTTCGTCGATGAAGGTGTTGCCGGTGCAGGTGCGCGCGTCGCTGTCGAGCACGAGGTAGGCCGCGTCGGCGACGATCGCCGGCGTGCGCGAGGCCTTGATCACCGCGTCGCCGCCGAGCAGGTTCTGCACCGCCGCCGTCGCGATCACCGTCTTCGGCCAGAGCGCGTTGGCCGCGATCCCGCGCGCGCGAAACTCCGCCGCGAAGCCGAGGGTGAGCAACGTCATCCCGTACTTCTTGAACGTATAGGCGGGCGCGGCGCCGACCCACTTCGAGGCCAGCGCGATCGGCGGCGAGAGCGTCAGCACGTGCGGGTTCGCGCCCTTTTCGAGAAACGGGAGCGCCGCGCGCGTGACCAGATAGGTCGCGCGCGGCCCGATCGAGGTCATCAGATCGAAGCCCTTGGCATCGACCTGCGCCGTCCCGCCGAGCCGGATCGCGCTGGCGTTGTTGACGACGATGTCGATCCCACCGAAGCGCTCGATCGCGGCCGCAACGGCGCGCTGGATCTGTTCCTCCGAGCGCACGTCGCACTGCACGGCGAGCGCCTTGCCGCCGGCCGCCTCGATCTCGGCGGCTGCGGTATGGATCGTCCCTGGCAGCTTCGGATGGGGCTCGACGGTCTTGGCGACGACCACGACATTCGCGCCGTCGCGCGCCGCACGCAGCCCGATCGCCAATCCGATGCCGCGGCTGGCGCCGGTGATGAAGAGGGTCTTGCCGGCCAGGCTCATCAGCCGCGTGCACCGCGGGTGAAGAACGCCGACATCGCGGTGCGCGCTTCGTCGGATGCGAGCCGCGCGCGAAACGCGGTCCCTTCCCGCGCCATCGCGGCGAGGATCGCGTCGCGGTCGTGGTTCACCAGCCGTTTGGTCTCCCGCACTGCTTGCCGCGGTTTGGCGGCGATCGCGCGGGCCGCCGCTTCGGCCTCGGCGTCGAGGACGTCGTCGGCGACGAGCTTCGTCACCAGACCGTCGGCGCAGGCTTGATCGGCGCCGATCGTCTCGCCGAGGTAGAGCGCCGCGCCGGCGCGCGCGCGCCCAATGCGGCGCGCCAGCAGCACGCTGCTCCCCGCCTCCGGCACCAGACCGAGGTCGACGAACGGGACCTTGAACTTGGCGGTCGGCGAGGCCAAGACGACGTCGCAGTGCAGCAGCATCGTCGTCCCGATCCCGACCGCCGCTCCACGAACGGCCGCGACGATCGGCACGTCGGTCGTGACAAGCCCCGTCAGGAAGCGGGAGACCGGCGCGTCATCGCCGTGCGGCGGCTGCTCGAGGAAGTCCCGCAGGTCGTTCCCGGCGGTGAACGTATCGCCGCGTGCCGCGATCAGCAGCGCGCCGACGTCATCGGCGGCAGCCGACGCGATCGCGTCCGCCATCGCTGCGTACATCGCTATCGTCAGCGCGTTTCTCTTGTCCGGCCGGTCCAGCACGACGCGCCGAACGCCGGCCTGATCTTCGACGGAGACGCCAAGTGAAGTCATGAGGCTCGACTCCGAGCGGCGGCTGCGTCTTCCTGCCGCCGGCAGCCTTTTATCGCGCGAGCAGCGCGGCGGCGATCAGCGCCGGAGGCGTCGCGACCAAGCCGACGGCGGCGAACCGGAGCGGCGTGATCGACACGCCGGCCCGGCGCAGGCCGGCGAGCCACAGCAGCGTCGCCAGCGAG
>CALEOJ010000167.1 GCA_937910425.1 uncultured candidate division WPS-2 bacterium | reverse complement strand
TCCGACCGCCTCCGGCGCGTCGGGTAACCCCGGCGCGTACACCGGCGCGGCGTGCCCGACCATCAACGCGGTCGGCGGTCAGCTGCTCGGCGCGCTGGGCGCCGTCACGGCCGGCTCGGGCTTCGGCGCCGCGGGCGCACCGGCCGGCGTCACGACCAACGTCACCGCGAATCCGACGGCCACCGCCTACACGGCGGGCGGTTACCTGCTCTATACCGGCACGACCGGCCTGAGCGGCGTCGCCTTCAAGTACGTGGGCCAGGACGTCCAGATGAACATCAACGGCACCGCGACCTCGGGCGCGGCGACGTCGGTGATCACGTTCGCCGTCATCCCGCAATAACTCCGACCTGTCGGCTCGACGGACTGAATCTAGCGAAGGGAACGGCCGAGGATAAGAATGTGATGCGCCTACCGCGTCTTGTTCGAGTCCTCGGGCCGATCGCTGTCCTCGGACTCGCGTTCACCGCCCCCTCGTCGGCTGACATCTCCGTCGACGTCTCCCCCGCGAAGTACGAGCTGCAGACGCAGCCAGGCAAGCAGGAGACGTTTCCGATCACCGTCCGCAACACGAGCAACGCCGCGGTCCATATCGTGGCCTCGCTCTCGGACTATGCGGTCGGGCCGACCGGAACCTACGCGTTCGCGCCTCCGGGCAAGTCGCCGTTCTCGCTCTCGAAGACCATCACCATCAATCCGCGCGAGTTCGACCTCGAACCGGGATCGTTCACGCAAGTACGATTCTCGGTCGACGTTCCGGCGAGCGCGGCGGGCGAGTACAGCAACCTCGTCTTCTTCACGACCCGGCCCACGCGCCACGGCGTTGGGCTCTCGATCGTGGAGCGCATCGCCTCGAAGATCTATGTGATGATCCCAGAGACGACGCGCATCGGCGGGGAGATCGACGACGTGAAGGGCCAGTCGCTCGGCGACGGCCAGCACTACCTCGTCGATTTTCACAATACCGGGAACGCTCACGTGTATCTCAGCGGGCGGGTCGAGATCAAGCAAGGCGGCGTCGTCATCGACCGCGTCGCATTTCCCCAGGGCATGCTCGTCGAACGGTCCGGCAAACGGCTGATCGACGCCATCGGGAAGAAACTCGCGCCGGGTTCGTACTCCGTCGTCGCGCTCGTCGACTACGGCGGGCCGAACCTCGTCGCGGGACAAGCGAACATCACGGTGCGCTGAGCGCACGAAGCAGCAGCAACGGAACGGATTCCGGAGACTACATGCCTCATCTGACGCGAACGCTGGCGCTCGTCGCCATCGTCGTCGCCGCCGTCATCGGCGCCGGCGGGTTCGTCGCTCTGGCGCAGTCGACGCAGTCGGCGCAGCGCACGATCGGCGGTCCTCGCAGCACGACGTCCGGCCCCACACCGCCCCCGCTGCCGTTCGGCGACCAGTCGCAGACGACGCAGGGTTCGCGGCGCTCGACGAACGTGAACGGCAGCGACGATGCCGCGGCTGCGCTGGCCCGGCTCCCGGCGTCGATGCGGTCTCGCGTCAATAGTCCGCTCACCGTTTACCGCGGACCGCGCCCGCCGATTCCGAAGCTGACCGACCTGCTCCACCACAAGGCGCGGTACCGTCGTTCGGCGAGCGGCGGCACCATCGTGTTGACCGGTACCTCAGCCGTCCCGTACCTGGACGACCAGACGCTGTCGTACGGTTCCAACGTGTACTGGCTCTGCCAGAACATGACCCCGAACACGACGTACCGGTACGTCGTGTTTCCGCCCGACGGGACGGCGTACACCGCATCGTCGCGCAACTACGTCGGCGGCGGTTACTCGGCGACGTTCACGACCGACGCGACGGGGCGCTGCATGCAAACCGGCGGCGGCGGCTCGCAGGTGCCGTGGTACTCGCAGATGTCGGTGCAGACCCCGCTCACCGCGTCGCCCGATCCGATCACCGGGATCGGCCCGACGCGAGTGGGCGTGACGGACGCCCCCTACTCCGGCGTCTGGACGATCGCCGTCCAGAATACCGGGACGAACCAATACGAGGCGATCGCGTACTCCGTCGTGCTGGGGACGCTGAATTTCAACACGTTTTCCGACGCTGCGTTCTCGACGGTCTCGAGCGACTTCACGTCGGGCGGCACGGTCTACGTCTCCGCCGCGGGCCTGAACCCGGCGCATTTCTACTCGTTCGGGTTCATCAACAGCTCGAGCAACGGAATGCCGTGCGTGTACGCGATCCCGGCCGGTTCGCAGAACTTCAACAAGGCGACGTGCTTCGTGCAAGGTGCGACCGGCGTCATCCCGTCCGCGCAGACGCTCACCGGCCAGTACGCGACGCCGGCAGCCGGCGGAAACTCCGTCGGTACCCAGACGGTGCAGCTGTACGACGCGACGACCAACGACCTGATCTCCACCCAGCAGTATTCGCTGAACCCCTCGACCGTGTCGTGGAGCCCGCTGATCCCGTACAACGGGGCCAGCAACGGCGCCAACCTGGCCGACACGTTCGCGACCGACGGCATCTTGGGCAGTCCGGGTTCGGCCGGTCTCGTCCAGGAGCAGTCGGTCCAGGGACTGACGTATCAGGCCAGCGGCGTCGTGAACGGCCACACCTATCGCATCACGATCAGCAACGGGAACGGCGTCGTGCTCAGCGCGACGACCACCGACGGCAATCCCACGTTCGGGCAGCCGCAGGCGTTCTCACTGCCGTTCTCGTTCACCGCGGCCGGCACGTCGACCGGCGCGCAGAAGCTCGCGTTCCCGATCAACACCGGAAACTTCACCTCCTTCGGCGCGACGCAGACACCCTTCGGCCCCAACGTCTACACCGCGCAGCTGTACGACGTCGGCACCGGCGCGGTGATCGGATCGAAGTCGTTCCGCGTCGTCTCGTATTCCGGCCAGTTCCAGTGGACGAACCCCGCCGGCGCCTACGTGAACGCGAACGCGGCCGGTGCCGCGACCAACGTCACCACGACGCTGCGGAACGACGGCGGATCGCTGTACGGTACGTGGAACGCCGACGGGATCAAGTCGATCACGATCAACAACGACGCCGGCAACTTCGTCTCGCTCGGACTGCAGGTCGGCATCACGACGGCGACCGACTCGCTCGGGCAGACCTGGAACATCACGAACCCGAATGCCAGGACGATCGTGCTGACCCCTGCCGTCGGCGGTCAGTCGCTCTCCGCGAACGCGATCATTCCGATCCCGATGACGGTCGCCGTCGCGACCGGTAACTGCACCACGGCATGCGTTCTTCAACCCCAGATCACGCCGCTCCACGGCGTCGCGGCCAGCACCGTCAGCGCGACGATGACCAACCGCGCGACCAACGGCCTCAACGTCTACGGCTTCGGCGTCGTCGGCTCGAACACGCAGGCGACGTACTCTTGGCAGATCGGCGCGTACAGCGCCGCGCAGCTCGGCACGCCGCGCTACAAACAGATGATGTACCGGTTGGGCACGCACGGCGCCGCGAGCGGCGGGAAGTACACGGTGACGCTGACCGTCGTCAACAACGGCGCCCCGGCGGCAATGACGTCGCTCGAGCTGGTCATGCCGCCGACCGTCGACCCGAACGTCCTGACTCCGACGATCGCTTCGGCGACCGTGAACGGCGCGAACCAAACCGCGAACTGGGGGATCAAGAACCAGAACGGCACGAACGGAGCCACCGCCGACAACACGCTGGGACCGAACGCGTTCGCGCTTTTCACGGCGAACGGCGGCGCGACGCTCCCGATTGGGAAGACCGCGGTGTTCGTGCTGAACATGCCGATTCTGCAGTCCGCGTTCGCCTTCCAGCAGATCGCGGCGACGGCCAACTACGCCGGTACGCCGTACAACGTCGGTCCCACCAACGTCCAGACGAACGCGATCGCGGGGACGCAGAACATCGACTCGACCGAGCTCAGCGTGTTCTCGCTCGATCCGGCGCTGATGTACGCGAACGTCACGCCCGCCGTCGTTCCGGCGCTGGCGAACGCGACCTGGCAGTACGAGTTCGACAACACCTCGACCGGGCTCGATCCCAACCCCGACTACGTGAGCCAGCTGCTGATCACGGTGCCGGCGGCCGGCGCCGGGATCTACCCGACGATCACCTCGGTGACCGCGTCGAACGGGGCGACGTTCAACGCCAACGCGACCGGGACGGCGGGTCAGTGGCTCATCGACCTGTGCGCGGTCTCAACCGCACCGGTCGCGGCGACGCAGACTTCGACGCCGTGCGCCGCGGTCGCCGACGCGAACTCGCTGCCGCCGGGCGGCAAGCTCTTCGTCAACTTCAAGTATGCCGTCGCTCCCGCGGTCGGATCGTATCCGATCGCATGGACGATCGTGGGCGCGAACGGCGGCGCGGTCGTCCCGGCCGCGGGGACGCAAGTCCCGAATCTCGTCGTCGCCAACACGACGGCGCAGAGCAGCTTCACCTTTGCCGGCGGCTACGTCGCGAATCCCTCGCACCCGCCGGTCGCGCCGATCCAGAGCGTGCCGTTCGGCAGTCAGCCGATCGTCGGCTCGTGGGCCGATTTCACCGAAGGCAACGGCTACGTGTACGAGCTGCACAACAACGGCTCGACGGCGATCACCGACGTGAGCATCGCGGTACCGTGGGCCAATACGTCGGGCCAGCTCTTCGACACCGGCAACCCATGGTTTGTCGACCCGGCGTCGATCTTCGTCTACGGGGCGGGCGCGGCCGGGGCGAAGTGCAGCGGCGCCGGGATCAACTCGCTGGTGCAGGCCGTCAACGGGGCGCCCGGGACGTCGGGATTGCTGAAGCTCTCGGGCTGCAACGTCGCCGTCGGAGCGAACCTCGACGTGTTCTTCTACGCGAAGAATCCGTACGACGTCAACTCGACGTTCCGCTTCGACGCGAGCGTCGCGACCGGAAACACGACGCCGCCCGACCCGCGCGTCGCCGGCAACCCGAACGCGCTGGCGATCTACAGCCTCTCGAACACGGTTCGCATCGTCACCGACGCGCGGCTGACGATCGTGATCCCGAGCGGTGCCGGCTCGTACGTTCCTGCGCTCTACACGGCGACGCCGATCATCTCGTGCCCCGGCTGCACGTACAACTCCGCCGGCGCGCTGCCGGTGATCAACCTCAACCAGATCACCGGCACGGTGAGCTTCACCGACGCGCTCGCAGCCTCGGTGTACACGGACTCGGCGGCCGGCTGGAGCCTGTCGGTCGCGGCCGACGTCAACCCCTCGACCTCGAGCGGGCAGCTCAGCACGTGGCTGACCCCGGAGTCGGCCGCACCGGCGGGGACGTACACCAAGAACATCACCGTCGCGCCCGGCACCATCATCCCGACCGCGGGGACGCTCGCGCTCTCGACGTGGACCGGCACAAATCCGGTGCCGAAAAAGCCCGTCGACAACATGATGGGCTACCGCGTCACCGTCAACCCGTTGTCCGTGAACAACAACACGACGACGACGGTCACCCTCACCTACACGCTGATCGCGAATTGACGGAGTCGAGACGTGATGCGTAGATACGCCGCGGTGCTCGCGGCAGCAGCCCTGATCATGACGACGGCGACGCCGCAGATCGTGCACGCCGGGCCGGCGATCTCGAGCGGCTCGGCGCAGCTGAACTACAAGATCCTGCCGACCGTCAAGGCGCAGGTGATCCCCAACTACCTGAGCGGGTTCGGGCCGACCGGCGGTCTCGGCAGCGGCGCGACGCCGACGCCGGGTCCGAGCGCGGTGCTCAACGGCGGGACCGTCGATTTCGGCAACGTCGTCGTCGGCTATCAGTACCTCTACAAGTACGCCGCACAGGTCAAGGTGCAGACCAACGACACTGCCGGGTTCGTCGTCTACGGCGAAGGCGCGACCGATCTCAACGGGAGCAACCCGGTTCCGTTGCCGGCGACGTATCCGATCTTCTCGACGCTGTTCTGGCTCCCGTCGAGCGCAACGAACTCGCCGTTCTCGCCCGCCACCTCGTTCAACAAGACCAACGGCAACCCGATCGGCCTCAACGGCGTGAACGGGATCGACTACTCGGGGGTCGGCGGCGTCCCGCAGGCGATGTCGGCCGTCTGGAGCAGCCCCGTCGCGGGCAACCTCGTGCAGGGCTTCGACTACGAGCTGCGGCTGTCGGGCACGATTCCGCCCAGCCAGTTCAACGTCTACATCGTCTACACGGTGATCGGAAATTGAGATACCGAAATCTGTTCGGGCTGCTCGCGCTCGCGACGCTCGCCATCTTGACGGTCGTCTCGCAAGCCGACGCGCTCACCGGCCTCAAGGCGTACAAGGAAGTCGTCATCAGCATCCAGGTGACGCCGAGCCCGGTGCCGGTCGGCTGGCTCGCGCCAAAGAAGGCGACGCTGCCCGACCCGTTCGTGCGGAACGTGCAGATCGCGTCGTCCGGCAGCGCGTGGGACGTCGCGCCCGGCGCGCCGGTGATGATCGCGCAGAGCTCGGCGCAGCCGACTCCCGTTCCGGTTCAATTCGTCGCGAAGCCGGATCCCAATGCGGCGTTTCTCCGCGTGATCCCGCACCCGCCGGGCGCCGGTTTTTACAGCGTCCCGTACGGAACCACCGTGATCCACTGCGCCTTCGAGATCTTCACCTACTACACGAACAGTTACAAGCTGCAAGACTGGGGCTACGGCACCACCAAGACCGGCGGCGCGAACTCCGGGACCTTCCCGATCGAGAACTACCCGACCGTCAGCGACCTGTCGTGGGCGGTGCCGGACTTCTCGCCGACCTTCACGCCGTACTGGAATCAGGGGCCGGGCGGTGAGACGACGTGGGTCGGCGCGGTGAAGCAGTCGCAGCAGCACTGCATCGACCTGACCCTCGTCGTCCCGAACTCGCAGCCGGCCGGCTCGTTCACCGCGACGATTCAGTACAACCTGTACGTCACGCTGCCCTAGTCAGTCGTCGCGCCGTACCGCGGCCAAGAGCAGCGACGCGAAGACGAACACCACGACCGCACCGTAGACCTGCGTCGAACGCTGGTGCAGCGCGCGGTACTCATCGCTGTGCACGTCGGTCGCCGCGGTCATCGCGGGGACGATCGCGCGCTGTTGGTAGAGGGCAAGGCCGAGCGCCAGGGCGAGGAGCACGGCGCGCCCGAAATCCCAGGTGCGGTCGCCGGCGGAGGCCGACCTCAGCAGCACGACGACGATCGCGATCCCGCCCAGGACGTATCCCCAGATGGTGAGGGTGCCGAGCGTTTGCGCCGTCAGCGCCGCGAAGCGCCCGACGTCGAGCGGTGCGACGATGCGGAAGGCGAGCGGCGCGGAGACGAACGCGAAGCCGACCAGCGCGCCGAGCCACACCCCGAGCGCCGGGATCTCGATCGCCGCGAGGACGCGGTCGCGCTGCCCGGAAGGAGGTTTCCTCATCACGCGCCCCTTTCCGAGGAGAACTCCGTTGGACCCGCTCGCCTTCATCACCGCGCTTGCGCAGGACGCCGGCGCGCTCTTGTGCGAGCGGCTCGACGATCCGCGCGTCGTCGCCGAGAAGCGCCCCCACGATCTCGTGACCGACGCCGACCGCGCAAGCGAGGCGCTGATCGTGCAGCGCGTCCGCGAGTCCTTTCCGAACGCCGCGATCCTCGGCGAGGAGAGCGGGATGCACGCAGGCCGCAGCGACGAGCGCTTCATCGTTGACCCGCTCGACGGAACGACGAACTACGCGCACCGCTACCCGCTGTTCTGCGTCTCGATCGCCTACGAGCGCGCGGGCGTCATCGAGGCCGGCGCGATCTACGCGCCGGCGCTGCGCGAGCTCTTCACGGCGCGCCGCGGGGGCGGTGCGACGCGCAACGGCGCGCCGATCCGCGTCTCTCCGGTGGAGCGCGTCGCGGAGGCGATGGTCTGCACGGGGTTCAATCCGGCGCGCTATTCGCGCAATGGAAAGTATTTCGCGCACCTCTCCGACCGGGCGCAGGCGGTGCGCCGCGACGGCAGCGCCGCGCTCGACCTGGCGTTCATCGCGGCGGGTGTCTACGATGCGTTCTGGGAGTGGGACCTCGGCGCGTGGGACGTTGCGGCGGGCTCGTTGCTGATCGAAGAAGCCGGCGGACGCGCCGGCGCGATCGAAGGCGGCGCGCTCGACATCGCGGCCGGTTCGATCCTCGCGTCGAACGGACGCATCCACGCCGAAATGGAGCGGCTACTCGGCGAGGTTCGTGACGACGATGCGGCCGAAAGGGATTCCGCGTAACCTCGCGCGAGAAGGTGCGATGGAACCGAACGACGAGATGGTGCTCGTCTCGCGCGCCGCGCTCGAGCAGCTCCAGCGCCAGATCGACGGGCTGCCCGACGTCTTCGCGAAATCGACGCAGGAGATCGGCCGCGCGCTCACCGCGCGCCTTTCACGTGCGCTCGACGATCTCGCCGCACAGCTCACCGAGACGACGGACGACGCACTGCGCGCCATCCGCGATGCGATCCCGGCGGTGGTCGCGCAGTACGCTCCCGAGATTTCGCCCGGCGCGCTCGAAGCGATCACCGAGGCGATCTACGCCCGCGCCGCCGAGCGCTTCGCCACGCTCCACGCGGCGCAGCGCATCCTGGGCGAACGCCTCCAAGAACCGCCGCCGCCGTCAGGATGACGCGGACGGGTCGGGTGACGGGGGTGGGTCGTCGATCGACTGGGCGTGGTCGATCGAGCGCTCCGCCAGATGCAGGTTGCCGGCGTTGATGAAGCAGCGCGCGGCGTTGAGGTAGGCATCGCGCGAGGACCGCGCGCCGGATGCGTGCTCGGCCGACGTGAGGAACAACTTGCCGGCGAGGCGCGTCAGCTTGTTGGCGAAGTCGGGATGCCCCATCCGCACGGCTTGCGCGGCGGCGCTGCGGTACGTGCGCGCTGCGCGCGGATACTCGCGGCGCCCTTCCCACATCTCCGCCTCGCGCAGAGAGTGGGCGAGCGCCTCGCGATCGACGTCGTCGATCGCCACCGGAGCGGCAGCCGTGTTCGGCAGGTCGGCCAGCACTTTGCGCCAGCGCATCTGCTGCTCGAGGCGCGCCACGAGCTCGCGGTTGTCGAACGGCTTGGTCAAGAAGTCCTGCGCCCCAGCCTCGAGGGCGGCAACCTTGTCGTCGATCTCCGTCTGGCCGGTCAGCATCACGATCGGGATGTCGCGGGTTGCGGGGTCGTGCTTCAAGCGGGTGACCGTTTCGCGCCCGTCCATGAGCGGCATCACCCAGTCGATCAGGACGAGGTCCGGGTGCATCGCTCGCGCGGTCTCGAGCGCGACGAGCCCGTTCTCGACCTCGATGACCGTGAACCCGTGGCGCGAGAGCAGCACGCGCAACAGCATCCGCACACCCGGGTCGTCGTCGGCGACGAGGATCGTTCCGCGCGAGGGGCTCTCCATCTCTTCGAGCGAGGAGGGGAGCGTCGGCCGCTTGGTATCGCGGTCCATAATACGCGTCGTGCGCCCGCTCAGCGCACGAGCTCGTCCATCACGGCGAGGAAGCGGTCGATCTCGTGGTCGGTCGTATAGACGTGCGCGCTGACGCGCAGGCCGCAACCGGGCCGGTAGTCGACGTAGATGCGGCGCGCGACGAGCTCGTGCAGGACACGCTCGCCGTCGGGCACGTCGATCCCGACCCAGCCGGTGCGGCGGCTCGCGTCGTGCGGCGTGCTGACGCGCCAACCCCGTTCGAGTGCGGCCTCGGTGAGCCGCGTCGTGAGCCGCACGTTGTGCGCGCGGATCGCCGGTACTCCGACCTCGCGGATGATGTCGTGACCCGCCTTGGCGACCACGTAGCCCGGGATCGTCGGCGTCCCGGTCGCCCAGCGGAACTGATCGGTCGCGTAGTCGAGCGGCGGCGGTGCGAACGCGAACGGCTCGCGGTGCGCGAACCAGCCGGTCACCATCGGCCGGAACGTTTCGCGCAGCGCCGGGCGCACGTAGATCCAGCCGCAGCCGGGACCGCCGCACAGCCATTTGTGCGAGCCGCCGACCGCGACGTCGAGATCGAGTTCGACGACGTCGTACGGATAGGTTCCGGTCGTCTGGTACGCGTCGAGCACGACCAGCGCGCCGGCCTCGCGAGCCCGCGCGACGATCGTGGGGACGTCGATCAGCACACCGCTCTGGTAGTAGGCGTGCGAGAGTACGACGACGGCGGTGCGTTCGGTGATCGCGGCGCAGATGCGGTCGGTCGGGATCGTCTTGCCGTCGTCGGTCGGGACGCGTACCGTCTTGGCGCCGGCGCGCTCCCATGCCGTCCACACGTACGCGAGCGAAGGAAACTGCAGCGCCTCGTACACGATCTCGTTCCGTTCGGTGCGGGCGAGGTCCAGCGACGAGGCGAGCGCCGACTGCAAGATGCTGACGTTCGGCGCGAGCGCGACCGAGCCGGCCGGAGC
>CALEOJ010000166.1 GCA_937910425.1 uncultured candidate division WPS-2 bacterium | reverse complement strand
GCAGGCCGCGCCGCCAGGCGACGCGCTCGAGCTCCGGCAGTCGCACGACCAGCACTGGACGCGGCCGGTCCGCGAGCCGGGCGAGTCGCCGCGCGAACGTGTCCAGCCGCGGCAGCAGACCGCGAACGTCAGCCGCGTGCAAACTTGTACCCGAACCCGTGGATCGTCTGGAGCAGCCCCGAGCCGCTCGCGCGGCCGTCGAGCTTCGCCCGCACGCGGCGGACGTGGACGTCGACGGTCCGCGCGTCGCCGTCGAAGTCGAAGCCCCAGACGCGCTCCAGCAGCGAGGCGCGCGACAGTGCGACGCCTGCGTTCGACGCCAGTTCGAGGAGCAACGCGAACTCGCGGGGTTTCAGCCCCACGTCGACGCCGTCGACCCGGGCCTCGCGCGCGGCCTCGTCGATCTCGAGCCGGTCGAACCGCAGCACGACCGGGGCCCGCGTCGAGCTCAGGCCGACGCGCCGGCCGAGCGCTTTCACGCGCGCCACGATCTCGCGCGGGGAGAACGGCTTCACGACGTAATCGTCAGCGCCGATCTCTAGGCCGACGATGCGGTCGATTTCCTCGGACCGCGCGGTCAGCACGAGGATCGGCACGTCGCGCCCTTCGCGCCGCAGTGCGCGCACGACGTCGAACCCGTCGACCACCGGCAGCCCGAGGTCGAGGATCAGCAAGTCCGCCCCGCCGCGCGCGAGCCGCAGCGCTGCCGGGCCGTCCGCCGCCTCTTCGCAGCGAAAGCCGTCCCGCTCGAGGTGATGGACGAGCAGCTCGCGGATGGACGCGTCGTCCTCCGCGACCACGATCCGGGTGACCGCCATGCCGGGAGCGGTGCCCCTCGCACCACCGCCGAATTACCGCCCGTGGACGTCGACGCGCTGGCCCGGGACGTGGCGGAGGGGTTCGAGCGGTTCGACATCAGCGCGCCGCCGTTTCCCGCCTACTATGCCGCGTGGGCCAAGCGCGAGCTTGCGCAGCTCTCGCCTGACCAGACGGCCGCCCTTCGAGCCGCGCCCCTGCCGATCGAATCAGTCGAGCAGATCGAGCATCGCGTGGCAGGCGACCTCGACGCGTACCTGTATCGTGCCGAACCGGGCGGCTCCGCCCTGTTACTCGGCCTGCGTTCGGAACGGATCGCATACGTCGCTTTCTGCGCGGGACTCTACACGGTTACGGAGCCCTATCAGGACTATACGTTCGCGCAGCTCGCAATGTTCGCGTTGACCGTTCGCGCGGAGGCCGACAACGTGCGTTTTTCGGGTGTCTGTGGCGGTGGCGGCGAAGCGACGCGAATCAACGTCGACGTCGAGCGCGCTTGGTATGAGGCGCTCGACGAGCCGGGGCGCCGGGCATTGTATGCTCGGTGCGAAACGATCGCGCGCGACGCCGCGCTGCTGCTGGGCAACGGATCGGCCGCTGCACCGGTCCTCGCATTCTACGAACCGCAGACTGGAACGGAGATCACGATGGGTGCCGGCCGGCCCAACCTCATCGCGGAGGTCGCGCTTTCCTGATGTGCGCTCGGTTCACACTCGCCGGTCCCGAACGGATCTCCGACCGCTATCCGCAGTTCAAGCTGCGCCGCAGCTGGCCCCGCCGCTACAACATCGCACCGACCGACGACGTGCTCGCGGTGCGCGACGATGCCGGCGGTGAGATCGCGCCGCTGCGCTGGGGGCTCGTGCCGCCGTGGGCGCGCGATCTTTCGGCCGGTCAGAGGCTGATCAACGCGCGCGCCGAGACGCTCGCCGAGAAACCGGCGTTTCGCGACGCGCTGGCCCATCGGCGCTGCGTGATCTTCGCCGACGGATTCTACGAATGGACCGGGCCGAAGCGAGCGCGGCTGCCGTACCGGTTCACCCGCGACGGCGGCGCGCCGTTCGCGTTCGCCGGCTTATGGGAGCGCTGGGGCCCGAAGGACGCGCGCGTCGAGTCGTGCACGATCGTCACCTGCGCGCCGAATGCGCTGCTCGCGCAGATCCACGACCGCATGCCGGTGATCCTCGACGACGAGGCGCTCGACACGTGGCTGCACGGCGACCTCGCCGACGCGGTCTCGACGCTGGTCCCTTACGACCCCGCGCGAATGCAGTCGGCCGCCGTCACCCCGGAGATGAACCGCGTCACGTTCGACGACCCGCGGGCGATCGAACCGCTCGGCGAGGACGTCAGCGTTCGTCTTTTTGAATGACGCCCTCGCCGGTGAGGACCGCTTCGCCGCGCTGGTTCTCGACGCGTGTCGTGATGCGCATGCGCCGCCGCTCGGGGATCAGCTCCGTCACTTCGGCTTTCGCCGTCAACGTGTCGCCGATGAAGACTGGAAGTCTGAAGTGGATCGTCTGTTCGACGTAGATCCCACCGGGTCGCTGGAGCAGGAGCCCGACGACCGTCGAGAGCAAGCTCGCCGTCAGCATGCCGTGCGCCGCCCGCTGCCCGAAGCGAGTCGTCTTCGCGTATTCGGCGTCGACGTGCAGCGGATAGTTGTCGCCGCTCACGCCCGCGAACAGCAGGATCTCGGCATCGGTGATCGTCTTGGAGAACGTGGTCGCATCGCCGATCCGAAAGTCCTCGAACGGCTTCTCTCCATAGCTCATCGGCGCGCGCTTTCCGCATCGACGATCAGGAACCCCGGCTCGGTGCGGAACCTCGCCGCGAGTTTCGGATCGCGCACGTCGGCTTCGGCGGTCGGCTGCGGCTCGTGCATCCCGCGCAAGGTGAAGCCCGCAGCCAGCAGGTCCGCAACGATTCGGTGGAGCGGCCGGTGATAGAACGTCACCAGCACGGGAGCGCCGAAGCCGCGCCACGTCTCTTCGACCAAACGCACCGCGTGATAGTCGTCGACGTCGCCAGCCGTCATGAACGGATGGTGGGTCGAAAGCACCAGCCGTCCGCCGGGCCGCAATACGCGCGCGAACTCGCGCAGCGGCGCGCACCAGTCCTCGAGATAGTGCAGCGTGAGCGACGAGAGCACGACGTCGACCGAGCGGTCTTCGAGCGGCAGCGGCTGCGTCAGATCGGCGTGCAGCACGCGCACCAGCTCGCCGAGCCGTTCACGCGCGAGCCGAACCATCGCCTCGCTCGCATCGAGCGCGACGACGCGCGCGCCGTGCTGCGCGAGCCACGCGCTGTGTTCGCCCGCCGCGCAGCCGGCGTCGAGCACGTCGAGATCGCGCACATCGCCCAGCAGCGCGTGCACCGCAGGGCGTTCGTAGGCGGCGTTCGCGGCATTCGTCGCGCTGACGCGCGCGTACGCAGCGGCGAGCTCGGGATCGTCGTACAGCCGGCTGCTGCCGCTCATCACACCGGTTCGGCGGCCGGCGCACCGATGCGTACGACCTCGACCGGCTCCGCGATCCCGCGCAGGGTGAGCGTTCCACGCTCGCCGTCGGGGAGGATCTCCGCAACGCGCGCATCGTCGGCGACCGCTGCCGTCACCAGCACTTCGCCCGGATGGGCGGCGTGCCCGACCCGCGACGCGAGGTTGACGGTCGCGCCGAAGTAGTCGAGGCGGTCGTTCGCGCGCACCGCGATGCACGGTCCGCGGTGCAGGCCGACGCGCAGGCGGAGCGGGGCGACCGCGCCGCCGAATCGCAACGCCGCGACGACGGCATCACGCGGGTCGACGAAGACCGCCATCACCGCGTCGCCGACCGTCTTCACGATCGCGCCGCGCTGCAGCACGATCACCTCGCGGAGCGCCTCGAAGTGCTCGTGCACCAGACGGAACGCGCGCGCGTCGCCGGTCTCGCCGTACATCAACGTCGAGCCGACGACGTCGGTGAACACGATCGTCATCGAGCGGATCGCGAGCTCGATCCCGTCGGCGAGCACCTCGCTGGAGAACAGGTCGCGGAACACTTGCAGCGCGGTGACGTCGGCCGCGGTCGCGATCTGATCGGAGAGTTCGGCTTCGGTGACGCGGACGACGGCCTCGCGCACCGACCGGTTGATCAGCTGGACGCGGACCGCGCCGGCGCGCACGGTCGAGGTTCCGGCGCGGACGCGGTCCGAATCGATGCGAGCCTCGAGCATCCCGGGACCGGCATCCTCTTCCACGGTGAAGCGCGCGGCCCGGTCGGGAAGCACCTGGATCACGTACGCGCCGGGTTGCAGGACGACGTCGAGCGAGGCGGCGCCCAGGCCCCCGACCCGCGTCTGGGCGAGCGTCTGGCGCGCGCTCTGCGGGCCCGCGATGCAGTAGCCGGGTGCCTCGCCGGTGCGCCCCGACGGCGAGGCGTCGAACGTCACCTCGACGTTCCGGTCGAAATCAGCCCCGTAGGCGATCCCGCACTGGTCGCAGTGGACCTCGCCCCCGAGACCGGCCAGCGAGGCGACGCGGTTCTTCTGGCCGCGGCAGCTCGGGCAGATCAGCGTCCACGAGAGATCGAGCAGCCCGGCCCGGGTCGACGCCAGCATCGCCGCGAGCACGCGTTCACGCGGCATCGACCAGCTGTCGGCGAGGACGTACGGCCGCATCCGCGCCACGAACGCATCGTCGCCGTGCTCGACCAGCGCCGCCAGGCGGGCGGCGATCTCGGGCTCGTGCTCGGTGTGCGGCCGCAGGACCTCGAGCGCGTCGACGAAGCGCGTCACGCGGGTGATCGCGGCGGCCGGAACGTCGGGGACGCTCGTGCGCCC
>CALEOJ010000165.1 GCA_937910425.1 uncultured candidate division WPS-2 bacterium | reverse complement strand
GCCGTAGCGCGCCATGGCGCCGCGGTAGTGGGTGCGGGCAGCCTCGACGAGGTGACCGGTCGCGCCGGCCTGCTCGGCGCGGCCGATCTCGCGGTACGCCCCGTTGAGGGAGAACGCGGCGCTCTCCACGCGCATCGCGCTCGGCACGCGTAGCACGCGCACCACGCCAGGCGACGCTCCAGGCGCGGCGGGTGCGGTCTGGGCCGCTGCCGGGGCGCACGCTCCGACCACGCCGGCGGCGATGAGGATCAACGTTCGCATGTGCATGTCTCCATTTCAGCCGAGCTACCTGGGGTGGGCCTTGGTCATTGCTGGTTCCAGAAGGCGAACATTCCGACCGCGGCACCGGACATCAGCACGATAGTCAGGAGCGCCCACACGTTGGCGAGCCGGGAGTTCGTCCACTTGCCCATGATGCTCTTCTTGTTCGCGATCACCGTCATGACGATCAGGATCGGAACGGCCGCGACGCCGTTGAGGACCGCCGACCAGAACAACGCCTTGATCGGGTCGACGTGGACGACGTTCATCGCGATCCCGATCAGCATCCCTGCCACGATCACGGCGTAGAACTTCGGCGCACTCTTGGCGGTCTCGCACAGACCCATGCGGCGAAACGCGAACAGCTCCGCGGCGATGAAGGCGGACGATCCGGCCAGCGCCGGGACGCCGAGCATACCCGTCCCCACCATGCCGAGCGTGAACAGCAGATAGGCCAGGTTGCCCGCCAGCGGCCGGAGCGCCTCGGCCGCATCCTGCGCCGTCTGAATGTTCTTATGCGCCGCGAACAACGTCGTGGCACAGGTGACGATGATGAAGAACATCACGAAGTTCGAGAAGATCATCCCGACGTTGACGTCGAGGTGCGCATCCTTGATCTCGCGATCGGTCGCGCCGCGGCGCAGCACGACCGTCGTGCGCCCCATGTCCTTCTCTTCCTCGACCTCGAGGTCCGACTGCCAGAAGAACAGGTACGGCGTGATCGTCGTGCCGAGCACGCCGACCATCGTCGTCAGCCACGAAGCGGAGAAATGGATCTCCGGCGTGACCGTGTGCGTCAGGATCTCCGGCCAATGGGGATGCACGACGAACGCCGTCACGACGTAGGCGAACAGCGAGATCGTCAGCCATTTCAGCGTATTCGCGAGCGCGCGATACGGGAGAAAGACCTGTGCGACGAGCAGCACGACCCCAAAGAAGAACACCCAGAACAGGAACGGCAGATGCCACACCAATTGAGCAGACGCCGCCATCCCTGCGATATCCGCCCCGACGTTGAACGTGTTGGCGATGACCACGACGATCGCGAGCAGATACGCAAGCCAGAGCGGACAGATTTTCCGGATGACTCCCATCAACCCGTGCCCGGTCACCAGCCCGATCCGGGCGCTCATCCCTTGCACGACCGACATCATCGGCGTCGTGATCAGCGCGAGCCACAGCATCGAGAAGCCGGTCGTGGCGCCCGCGACCGAATAGGTCGAGATCCCGGACGGGTCGTCGTCTGAGGCGCCGCTGATCAGGCCGGGGCCCAAGACGCGCAACCAGCGGCGCAGCCCGGTGCTCTGGTCGGCGGTCTCGTTATCGGCCATCGTGTCGACCATACCCATCGCAAAGGATGCCGCTCGCCGCGCGCACGAACAGAGACGCCTATGAAACGCGTGCTGCGCACGTTCGCGACGCTGCTCGTCCTCGTCGTGCTCGGTGCCGGCGCGTGGATCGGCTGGCGCATCTACCAGCAAAGGTCCGCGCCGCCCGCGATCGACATGCTGGCGACGGCACCGGCGCCGTGTCCTGACGATCCGAACGATCTGGCCGGGATCGAGGGCTGGGCGCCCGGCGCAGGTCAAGCGGAGAAGATCGGACAAACCGGCGCCGCCAACATCGGCACGTTCGGCGGCGGTCTCGCGGGCGGCGCGCCGACCCCCGCGCCTGCACCTGCCGCGAAGAAGTGCGCGGGGGTCAGCCCGCAGCTCGACCGCTTCTTCGCGCGGATCACGGCGACCGGCGAGGCGATCCCGGCGATCGACTTCGACGTGACGGCGCGCGCCGGCGCGCTCGACGCGAACGCCGAGACGACCTTCGCGTTCGTGCGCGACCGCGTCGCGACCGAAGCCTACGCCGGCGCGATGCGTGGACCGAACGGGACGCTCGCGGCCCACGGCGGCTCGCCGGCCGACAAGGCGCTGCTTCTGGCAGCGCTGCTGTCGGCCAAACAGATTCCGGTGCGCTTCGTGCACGGGCCGCTCTCCGCTGCGGAATCCGACACGGTGATTCGCGCGGTCCTGACGACGCAGGTGAAACCGGTCAACGGCGACCCGGATGTGGTCAAGAAGCTGAACCTCGATCCGGCGCAGGTCGCGGCGGCCGGGAAGGAGCAGCGCGAGCGCGTCAAAGCGCTCGCCGACGAAGGGATCGCTCGGGCCCGCACGGCGACCGACGCGCTGCTCGCATCGACGACCGTGCCGCTGGCGGCATCCGACGCCGCGGTGCGGGCGGCATGGACGGCGGCGCTCAACGATCACTGGTGGCTGCAGGCGCAGCAGAACGGAACCTGGACGGATCTCGATCCGACGCTGCCGGACGCGAAGCCCGGCGCGCACCTCGCGACCGCGAGCGGCGATCCGGCCGACGCGTTCCCCGACACACTCCAAGCGACGGTTGCGATCCGCCTCGTCGGCACATTTTTCGAGAACGGCGCGTCGAGCGACAAGACGCTGCTGGACGCGACCGCGAAGACCGCGGATCTCGCGCTCTCATCGTTCTCGCTGGTGATCGGCGACCACAGCAAAGGCGCACAGACGCTCACCGAGGCCCGCAGCTTCACGCCCTCACTCACGCTCGCGGGCCGCGACGCGAGCGGCGATGCGTTCGTGCCCGACGCACCGGGCCGGCTCGCCGTACTGCGCCTGCAGATCGTCACGCAAATCCCCGGCGCCGCACCGCACACCGCGGAGCGCATGCTGATCGACCGTCGCGACGCGAGCGGCTCGGCGATCGACCCGGCGTGGACCCCGGAACGCACCGCGCTCGCGCTCACGTCGACCTACATGGGGCTGGTCGTCTCGGGCGAGCTGAGCCGTGATTTTACCGCCAAGCAGGACGCGCAGAGCGCGAAGCTGGCGCGCGCATTCGAAGCCTACGTCGCGGCCGGCGGCAACGGCCGCCAGCTGCCGCCGCCTGGGATCGGCGAGGCCTACCCGTACGAGGTGATGCACTATTTTCTGTACGACTCGATCGCGCGGATGCGGCTCGAGGACCAGAGCAACGGCGGGCTGCGCTTCTTCTTCGACCGCCCGCAGATCGCGATGGTGCACCGCGGCTTCACCCAGCACGGCAAACAGCGCACCGGGATCCTCGAGTTCGACATCGTCGAAAACGGGATGGCCGCCGCCGGGACCGCCGCCGCGACGGCGGTCCGCACGAACGCCGTGCGCGGTTACCTCGACACCAGCATCGAGCGTCACGTGCTCGGCGTCGAGCCGGCCGGCAACACGATCGCGCTGTTCGACGCCGCCTCACGCAACGGGCTGAAGCCGCGCACCGTCGCACAGGGAGCGACGACGCGTATCGAGCCCGGCGGACCTGTCTCGATCGAGGGCCGCACCGTCAGCGGCTGGTGGGAGCTCGACCCGCAGACCGGTAATCTGGTCGGCCGCATGGCGGGCGGTGCCGGTCAAGCGATGGTCGAGTACGCGATCGACCGGATCAACGACTGGGCCTCGCTGGTGACGATCCTGCAGTTCTACGGCGATATGTTCCGCTGCATCGCGATGGGCGTCGAAGCTCCGCTCAGCGGGAGCGCGCACCCGCAGGCCGACTTCAACAACTGCGCGCTCGGCGCGCTGTGCAACCTCGCCGAGGCGACGATCGTCGGCGAAGGTTTCTCGCGCTGCGACGTGTGCACGAATATCGACGCGCTGATCTACAACTTCCTCGACTACGGAACGTACGGCAAGTCGTCGTCACCCGGCAGTTTGGGGTTCGCCTGCGGCAAGCTGTTCCCGAGCCCGTTCTAAAGCTCCGCGAGCCCCCGCGTCAGGATGGCGTCGCTCCCGTCTGCGGCTGCGTCCTCAACCTGGACGGGCGGTATCCACTGTTCCCTGGGCGTTCCATTGACGTGATACAGCTGCTCGGTAGGGATCGCGACGTCGACGCCGGTCTGCGGCAGGAGAACGTCCTCGACGGCGCCGGCAAGATGCGCCATCGGCGATCCGACGACGCGAGCTCGCCGCATGGCGTCGAAGCCGATCGCCATGCCTTCACCGATGCTGCCCGTCCAATAGTCGACGAGCAGAACGACCGGGGCTTTGTACGCAAACGGCCCGCGAGGAGCGACCATCTCGATCCAGTTTCGCTCGACGTCCACTTGACCGTAGTGCGGGATCCGGTGCCGCTGATAGGGGAGCTCGGTCTGGATGAACCTGCCCATGATGCCGAGCGCAACGGAGCTCACGCCACCGCTCGGAACGTCGCGCAGATCGAGGACGAGACCGCGAGTCGAAGCGAGTCGTTCCAGAGCGGCATCGAACGCTGGTACGGTCCCCTGATCGCCGAGCGAGTTGTTGAATCGAATCAAGCCCACGTTGCCCGGTAGAATCGTCGACGTCAGCGTTCCGGGCGTCCGTTCAAAGCGACGTTGCAGCGGCAGCGTCACAGCCCGGCTGCGGCCGTTCCTGTCCGCGATGGTGAAGTGACGTTCTTCGTCCGCTCTGCCCGCGAGGAGGGACAGCAGCGCCCAGGTACGCGCCTTGAGATCGTGATTGTCGACCGCGGGCGTCAGCCGTTCTGCGATGGCGGTCCGAACTGGAAGAGAACCGATACGGATCACACGGTCGCCGGGGACGATCCCCGCGCGCTCGGCGTCACTGCCGCGACGGACTGCGACGGCGACCGCTTCTTCTCCATGCAGCTCCGCCCAAATGTCGGCGAACGTCGGAACCGGAAGCCAACGATGGGGATTACGGGAGCGCACCTCCGCGTGAAAATCGTGCAACTCGTCCAAAGCGGCTTCGAGGACCGCCGCGTACGCTTCCGGCGAGCTTGCCGAATCGACAGCCGTCCGGTAGCGGGCCGGCCACGTTTCCCAAGGCTTTTCGGCCCGGTCTCGGTAGGCGTAGTTGTCCCGCACGCCGTCGACAAACGTCTTGAAGTCGGCTTCTCTCGCGGCGAGGGAAAAGTCCGGCGCGCCGAGGCACCACGTTTCGAGGCACATGAACTGTGCGAGAACCAGCGCGGAGATCCGCAGCGCTCGAGCCTGCTTTCGTGACATATTTTCCTATCTCATACCGGCAGCGGAAGGCCGACGTAGTTTTCGGCCAGCGACTGCGACGCGGCGCGCGAGCTGGTCACGTAGTCGAGCTCGGCGAGTTGCAGCCGTTCGCCGAATGGGTCGGCGTCCATCCGGTGCAGCATCGAGGTCATCCACCAGGAGAAACGCTCGGCTCGCCACACGCGCTGCAGGCAGGTCGCGGAGTACGCGTCGAGCGCGGCCGTATCGCCACCATCGTAGAACGCTTCGAGCGCGCGCGCGAGCACGGCAACGTCGGCGACGGCGAGGTTCATCCCCTTGGCGCCGGTCGGCGGCACGATGTGCGCCGCGTCTCCCGCCAAGAAGAGCCGGCCGAACTGCATCGGTTCGACGACGAAGCTCCGCATCGCCGTCACGCCCTTCTGCGTGATCGCGCCGTGGACCAGATTCGGCGCGTCGTCGCCTTCGAGGCGCTGCTGGAGCTCGCGCCAGATGCGCTCGTCGGGCCATTCGCCGAGGTCTTCGTCGGGTGCGCACTGCAGGTACATGCGCTGCACCGCCGGCGACCGCTGGCTGAACAGCGCGAAGCCACGCGCATGATGCGCGTAGATCAGCTCTTCGCAGACCGGCGGCGAGTCTGAGAGGATCCCCAGCCACGCGAACGGATAGACGCGCTCGAAAACGCTGAGCACTCCGGCCGGGATTGCATCGCGCGAGATCCCGTGGAAGCCGTCGCATCCGGCGACGAAATCGCATGCGACCTCGTGTTCCGCGCCGGATCCGTCGCGGTAGCGGATCGCCGGGCGTTCACCGTCGATTCCGTCGATGCGCACATCGCCGACCTCGAAGTGCAGCCGCGCGCCGGACGCGACGTGGTCCGCGATCAGGTCTTTGACGACCTCATGTTGTCCGTAGACGGTGATCGTCTTCCCGGTCAGCGCCGGAAAGTCGATGTGGTGGCTGCGGCCTGCAAAGCGCAGGTAGATGCCGTGATGGACGAGACCCTCGCGCCGCATCCGCTCGCCGACCCCGTTCTCTTCGAGGAGCCCGACGGTTCCGTGTTCCAGCACGCCCGCGCGAATTCGCTGCTCGCAGTAGGCGCGGCTGCGCGTCTCGATGACGATCGACTCGATCCCACGCCGCCGCAGGAGCAGCGCCAGGACGAGGCCCGCCGGGCCTGCGCCGACGATCCCGACCTGCGTGCGTACGACCTGCGGCTTCCCTTGCACGGTCAGCCAGTTACGCGCAACCCGGCGGCGATCCCGTTGATCGAGAGCCGGATCGCGTCGCGCAGCGCCGGATCGCGATCTCCGCGCGCGCGGTACGCGCGCAGCAGCCGCAGCTGCAGGAACGAGATCGGATCGACGTACGGGTTGCGCAGCTCGATGCTGCGCGCGAGCGTCGGATCGGCCGCCAGTAACCGCTCTTGCCCGGTCACGTGCAGCAGCGCAGCGACGCTGCGCTCGAATTCCGCCTCGATAACAGGAACAAAGCGCGCTCGCAGCGCGGCGTCCGGAACCAGCTCGCGCGCGTAGCGTTCGAAGATCGCCAGATCCGCGACCGCGAGCGCCCGCTCGACGCTGCGGACCAGGACCGTGAAGAACGGGAGCTCGCGCGCCATCGCTTGCAGCACGGGCATCGCGTCCGGCGCCGCCGCGACCGCGGTGCCGAAGCCGTACCAGCCCGGCAGCATACCGCGCGTCTGCGCCCAGCCGAACGACCACGGGATCGCGCGCAGGTCGTCGATCGTGCGCCGCGCGCCGCGCCGGCCGGGGCGCGAGCTGATCTGCATCTCGCCGATCTCGTCGACCGGCGTGCACGCCGCGAAGAACGCGAGGAAGTCGGCGTCGTCGACGAGCGCGGCATACGCGGCGCGCGCGGAGTCCGCGAGCCGGTCGAGCGCGGCGACCCAAGCCGGTGAGAGCTCCGGAACCGCCTCCGCAGCGCCGGCGACGACCGCGCTCACGGCGAGCTCGAGGTTCCGGCGCGCGAGCGAGGGGAGACCGTAGCGCGCGCCGATCACCTCGCCTTGTTCGGT
>CALEOJ010000164.1 GCA_937910425.1 uncultured candidate division WPS-2 bacterium | reverse complement strand
GGCCATGAGGCCGACGCGGACGTGAATGCTGCTCAGGTCATCCTCCTGCGGGCGGAGTCGCCGCCCATGAGAGCACCGGGCACCGCTCGGGGCAGGCAGCACGATGCGGCCTGACCACGCTCACGACGAACGGCTCAATGGATCAGGACGGTGCCTTGCCCGGCTGTTACCGCCTCGCGAATGCGCTCGATGTCTTCCTTCGTCACCGTGTCGATCGTCCAGGGCACGGACGTATACGAGAGATCGGTGCACGCTAGTACCGCGCCCGTGTCGTTGCCCTCTTCCGCGGCGCCGCGAATGTTGATGATCGTCTTGAAGCGGCCCGACGTGAGCACGTCCGCCGAGGGCTATCCACCGACGGTGATTCCCCGAAATGTTGGCTTCGTTTTCATTCCGTCCACTCAAGAGCGCGCACGGCGATAGTGCCGCCGCGTCATTGATACACCGTGCCAGACGCCTGGCACTACCGTCTCGTAGCATGAATGCAGGCGGAGTCGCCGCCTATGAGGGCACCGGGCATGCTCGGGGCGCGTCGTTGATTGCGACGTGGCCACGCCCACGACGAAACATCCTGCTTGCAAGAAGCAGCAGCAAGGGCTGTGCCCCTACTTGGTAAACCGCGGAAACCTGCATCACGCAGCGTTTCCGCCTTACCGGTTTTCCCGGCTTCGGAAGTGCATGCGAAGGCGTTCGCAGATCATCGATACCGCTCGTTATCAGAGCACTTATTGCGCCGCATCGACCTGATCGCGCGCGCCGAGCGACCCTGTCGCTACGAGAAAGCCTTACCGTGGTAGGCTATAGGGTAAAACGGGCGACGACAAGCGTGCAAGGCCTCGCTCCAGCACGCGATTGCTGCCAGGCCGTAGGCCATTCAGCCTAAAGATCTATCGCGCTATGAGTCTGCCTATTCAAGGAGAGCGGTAGTGATTCCAGGCATACATGGTATCGTTATTGCAAAGCCCTTGTCTTTCCGAAGCGGCGTTTTTGGGCCGTTTATGCTCAAGACAAGATATCGCGTGCTTGGAAAAGCGACGTGACGAGCATACATACCGCGTATCACTCTTTTTCTCTAACGAAGAAAAGGAAACTTAAAATGATCGGAAATCTCTATCGACCACTATTAGTGGTTAGTCTTTTTGCGATGGCCGCGTGTAGCGGCGGCGCCGGAGCGATGAATTCCTCGGTTCCGGCCTCGCAACCCGTCGGCCCGCAATCGGCGCAGGCGACCACGCAATCGGCGCAGGCGACCACGCAATCGCAAACCCGCACCACCTTGAGCAATGATCACAACTCACGCCCGCAAAAGGATGGCTCGGGCGAAAAAGGCAACGAGGACGTCGATAGCGGCGACGACGGCAACGGCACCGTCGTGTACAGCAGCATACCGAAACCGCTGAAAGCCGTGGCGAGCGTCGGGTTCGAGGCCACCCAGGCGCAGGAGCTCGGCGACGGCGTCAACTTGACGCGCGGTGGCCACCTCCAACGGGTGCGTTACGTCTTGAGCTCGTGGGGCTGTCAGACGGGCCACTGGAATACGAACGACTGCGTCACGCCGCACGGCGCGACGTTCCCGGTTCCCATCACGATCAACGTGTACGCCATCGACACCACCAACACGAGCCGCGTCGGCGCTCTCCTCAAGACGCAGACGCGGACGTTCAACATTCCGTATCGCCCGTCGTATGACAGCGTTCGATGCGCGGGAACGGGCGAATTCTACAGCGCCGTCGACGCAAGCTGCGTCCACGGGCTGGCGAACGTGATCGTGTTCGACTTCTCGGGTCCGAGCGTGAACCTGCCCCTGCAAAGCATCTTCAGCTTGGTGTACAACACCACGCACTACGGTCCGAACCCGATCGGTGAAGCCGCGCCGTGCTACACGTCGCCCGGCGGCTGCGGCTACGACTCGCTCAACGTCAGCACCGACGGCCCCGGTGGCCTGATCGGCAGTCCCTATGATCCGAACGGAATATTCTGGAATACGTCCACCCCAGCAAATTATTGCGATGGCGGAGCCGGTGGCTTAATATTCCGTCTCGACACGCCGTGCTGGACCGGCTACCACCCGCAGTTCGAAGTCCGAGCCCAGGTCGGCAACAACGGTCACGACAACGGTCACGACAACGGTCACGACAACGGTCACGACAACGGTCACGACAACTGACCGCTCGATTCAGATGATCTGACGCGAAAATCGGTAGCGGGGCGGCCTCGCGGCGCCCCGCTACCACACCACCGGACCTGCCGTTCGGCATCCGGCGGTTCAGTGCGTTGCGTATAATCGCTTGGCCAGGTTATGCCGCTGACACCCGGATGTCTGACAATGTGGGCGCGGACGCAGTCTCACAAGCGGTCATGCATGGTCACTATTCTTTTCAACTGGTCGACGACGATGCCGTGCTACGGCTCGTATACGAATTTGATCGCCGAGGCCGCCGACTATTATCAGCGCATTTGGGATATTACAGGATAGCACGGAGCGTCGAAGCTGACGAGATCGATGACGCGAGGTATGGTGCATTTTCTGATGAATTTGAGGATCGAGACAATGCCGACGACGATGCCGACGCTGAAAAGACGGCGACCGACGTCCTGCCCTTGGACGAGAACGAAGGACCGGCGGATGTTGACATAGAGGAAGCCGAAGGCGCTATTGGCGATCCGCCGGACGTGTCATGGCTGCGCATCGACTACGATCCTCATCAAGAACGCGGCCCACTTCACGCTCCTTGCCACCTACATTTTAGCGGCTTTGCGGACGCGCGGCTCATGGTTCACGGCGTTCCATCGCCAAGCGTCAGCACCGCGCCGGGCCGTGGCGGTGGCTTCCTGAGCAAGGACAACGTCACGGGCCGTGTCCTCCCGCGCATACTCGAAACCGCCAAGATCAAAACCACGCGAGGTGCGATCACATTTCATTCGCTCAGACACGTCGGCAACTCGTTGCTCGACGCGAAGGGCGTGCCAGTCTCGACACTGCAACGGCGGCTCGGGCATTCGGATCGTACGGTGACCCAGCGATATACACACTCGGCGGACACAGAACAGAAGAAAGCCGCACGCATTATGGGCACGCTTTTGGCCCCCGTGCTCAGTACTCGCAGGTGGGTTACCCCAGGGGTTGCCCGCGCCAAAACAACGGCCGCGCGGCGTGTCTCCGAAATGAGAAAAACCGCGTAACTACGCGGCTTTTCGGACTTGGAGACGGGGGGACTCGAACCCCCGGCATCCTGCTTGCAAAGCAGGCGCTCTACCAGCTGAGCTACGCCCCCATGGTTCGGAGGTCCCGTGGGTCAGATGTTCCGCGCCGGGTCCCCACGTTCCCGGCGTGTGCAAGATTGTTGGGGCCGGCGTGTGCTAATGCGGCCGTACCTGCATCTGCATCGCTCTGCGGCACGGCCTCGTCGCTTGGAGGCTGGCGAGGCTCACACTCTGCGGTATGTAGTAGCCCTTCGCATAGCGAGTTTCCGTGAGACCGGCTGCAGCCTGGTCGGTCGGACTGTTGGCCGGTATCGTGACGGTCGTGCTCTTGTTGACCGGCCCCGTTCCATGATCGACGAACGGTTCAGGTTTGATGCCGTCGGGCTGTTTGCTGTCAGCGGTCTGCACGACCATGGTCCAGATGAGTTTGGCGGGCGCGTTGGAGTAGCTGTACGTAACGTACAGCAGCGAAGCACATCGCTCATTCGCGTCGGCGTAGCGAAAACTTGCGGTCACCTTCGGCCCGCTCGCGTTCACACTGGCGGGCGGCTGCGCGACCGTGGGGCCGGCTATCCCGAGAAGAACCAGGACCAACGCGATGGGCATCGTGTGCTCCTTTCGCAGGCTGAGACTTCGCCGAGAAGGTTCCCGGCGGCCTTCGGCGAGCATAATGGCGAAATGCCCCCGGCCGCGACGATGCCCTTGCCGTACCCCGAGACGCCGCGGGTAGACCAGATCGACGAGTACTTCGGGACCCGGGTCGCCGACCCGTACCGCTGGCTCGAGGAGGTCGACTCCGCGCAGACCCAGCGCTGGATCGCCGAAGAGAACGACCTCTCGGAGTCGGTGCTCGGAACCGTCCCGCAGCGCCAGGCGATCCGGGCGCGCCTCACCGAGGTCTGGAACTACGAGCGCCGCTCCGTCCCCGAGAAAGCCGGCAAGCTCTACGCGTACTTCCGGAACACGGGGCTGCAGAATCAGGCCGTCCTGTACGTGACGCGCGACCTCGCCGAGCCGGGGCGCGTCCTGCTCGACCCGAACACGCTCTCGCCCGACGGCACGATCGCGCTTTCGGGATCCGTGTTCAGCGAGGACGGCGCGCGGCTGGCGTACAGCGTCTCGGCTTCGGGTTCCGACTGGCAGGAGTGGCACGTTCGCGACGTCGCCTCCGGCAAGGATCTGCCCGACATCGTGCGCTGGTCGAAGTTCTCCGGCGCGTCGTGGAAGCGCGACGGCAGCGGCTTCTATTATAGCCGCTACGAGGAACCGGCGTCCGAGAGCAAGTTCAAGGACACGAACTACAACCACAAGGTGTACTTCCACCGGCTGGGGACGCCGCAGTCGACCGACCTGCTCGTCTACGAGCGGCCCGACCACAAGGAGTGGAACTTCGCCGCGCTGACAAGCGAGGACGGGCGCTATCTCGTGCTCGACGTGAGCCACGGAACGGCACCCGAGAACGCGATCTTCGTCAAGGATCTCGGCGCCGACGGCCCCGTCGTCGAGCTCGTCCCGCAGGGCGACGCGCGGTACGCCTACCTCGCGAACGACGGCGCGCTGTTCTATTTTCTGACGACGAACGAGGCACCGCGCGGACGCATCGTCGCGATTGACCTGCGCGACGGCGCGCTGCGCGAGATCGTGGCGCAGAGCGACGACCCGCTCGACGGCGCGGCGTTCTTCGGCGACCGGATCGTCGCGTCGTACCTGCACGACGCGCTGGCACGCGTCGTGGTGTATGAGCTCGACGGCCGCGCCGTCGCCGCGGTCGAGCTGTCCGGGCTCGGCAGCGTCGCCGGGTTCACCGGAAAGCGCACCGACCGCGAGGTGTTCTACAGTTACACGAGCTACACCGAACCGACGTCGATCTATCGCTACGACGTGGCCAGCGGACTGTCGACGCGCGTCTTCACCCCGCAGATCCGATTCGACGCGAGCACGTTCGCGAGCGAGCAGGTGTTCTACACCTCGAAGGACGGTACGCGCGTCCCGATGATCGTGACCTGGAAAAAGGGGACCGTGCGCGACGGAAGCGCGCCGGCGATCCTCTACGGGTACGGCGGGTTCGACATCTCGGTGACGCCCGCGTTCTCGTCGGCCGTTCTGGTGTGGCTCGAGATGGGCGGAATCTACGCGGTGGCGAACCTGCGCGGCGGCGGCGAGTACGGCGAACGCTGGCATCAGGACGGCGTGAAGGCGAACAAGCAGAACACGTTCGACGATTTCATCGCCGCCTCCGAGTACCTGATCGCCGAGAAGTGGACGTCGACGCCGAAGCTCGCGATCCACGGCGGGTCGAACGGCGGGTTGCTGGTCGGTGCGTGCATGACGCAGCGTCCCGAGCTGTTCGGCGCCGCGCTGCCCTCGGTCGGCGTGCTCGACATGCTGCGGTTCCAGAAGTTCACCATCGGCTGGGCCTGGACGTCGGACTACGGCTCGTCCGACGATCCCGACGACGTCCGGACGCTGCTGCGCTATTCGCCGTACCACAACGTGCAGAGCGGCGTGCGGTACCCGCCGACGCTGATCACTACCGGCGACCACGACGACCGCGTCTATCCGGCGCACTCGTTCAAGTTCGCCGCCGCGCTGCAGCACGCGCAAGCCGGCGACGCCCCAGTGCTGCTGCGCGTCGAGACGAAGGCCGGCCACGGCGCCGGCAAACCGACCGCGAAGCTGATCGACGAAGTCGCCGACCGCTACGCGTTCCTCGTCAAGACGCTTCGCGTCGCGTATGCAGGCGCTGGGCGGGGTCGCCGGCGGCCAGAATTTCCGGTCGGCTTCGATCGGGCTCATGAGCCCGACGCCGTTGCCGTCCGGGTCGTCGACGATCGCGTACCGTGCGCCCCAAAACGCATCGTAGGGCGGTTGACGGCCGCGGTAACCGGCCGCGACGAGATCGCCGTACACCGCGTCGACGGCTTCTCTCGACGGGACGCCGAAGCCGAGCACCGTGCTGCCGCCCGTCGATCCGCTCCAACCGCTGTCCCATTGCGTGACAAATTCCGTGCTGTCGAACTCGAGCAGCATCCCGTTCGGCATCGTGACCTGAACGTGAATCGCTCCGGCATCGGCATCGATCGCGAGGCCGAGGCGGCGATAGAAGGCGACGGTGGCGTCCATGTCCCGTACCGCCACATTGAGTTGATTGAGCGTTGGCGGCGCTGTTATGCTGCGACGTTCGCGCGGGCAAACAGAAACCCGCGTTGTCACGCGGGTTTCGACTGGTGGGCCATCCTGGTCTCGAACCAGGGACCTCATGCTTATCAATTATAACGACCGCCCTCGTCGTAGGCGGCTCACGAGGGAATCCACTCCGCTGGAACCGCTAGAACCGGTCGATATGGCCCTCCGTGTGCGCACGGATGTGCGCACGGTTACGCCGTCTTCAAAGGCAACGGGGCGAACAGCAGCTGGACGCGATCGATGTGCTCGTCTCGCATCGAATCCAGGACGTGCGCGTACGTCCGCAGCGTCAGCTCGATCGACGCGTGACCCAGGGCCTCGCTCACGACCTTGATGGGGACGCCCGCCTTCAGGGCGAGGGTCGCGTAGGTGTGGCGGAGATCGTAGGGTCGGATCCGCTGGACCGGTACCCGCTGGCCTTTCTCGTCGATCGAGACCGCGCGCGCGACGATCGGGTCGAAGTGGTCGATGATCAGCGTCCGGTAGACCGTGGGGCCGCCATCCGGCCGCGGGAAGAACCAGGGTGACGCCCGCAGCCCTTCGGCGAGCATGCGCTCCCGGTGTGCCTTGAGCGCGTCGATCGCGACCGCCGTGAGGCCGAGGGTGCGACGCGAGGTGCGGGTCTTCAGGGCCGCGCGGTCGTTCCCGCCGCGGCGCAGCTGCTTCGTGATCGAGATCTTGCCGGCCGTCAGATCGACGTCCTGAGGGCGTAGGCCGAGGAGTTCGTGCGGCCGCGCTCCGGTAGTCAGCCAGAGCGTCCAGAACGCTGTATAGCGGCATTCTGTGGCCGCTGCGAGGAAGGCGCGCGCGTCGTCAATCTCCCACACCGAGAACTCGGCCGCATGGTGCGACGGGGCGTGCACGTCGGCAACGACGTTGCGGCCGACCATCTCGATGCGCACCGCATCGCGGATGGCGTTGCCGAGCACCATGCGCGCGTATTGCCGGGCGCGGCCGCCGACGCCGTCTTTCTCGAGGGCGACGAGCCAGGCGTCGACATCGCGGACGCGCAGGCGATCGAGGCGCACGCGGCCCAGCGGCGGCACGATGTGGAGCCGCACCGCAGCTTCATACTGCCGGTAGGTCGCCGACGCGATCGCCGGCTTCTTTCGGGCTAGCCACGCCGCCGTCCACGTCGCGATCGTCGTATCGTCCGGCAGCGCGACGCCGCCGCTCCGGCGGGTCTCCTCGATGAGCGTGGCCATCTTGTTCACGCACTCGACGATCGAGCGGCCGTAGGTCAGCAGCACGATCCGTTTGCCGCGGGTGTCGCGGCCGAGGGATCGTCGGTGCTGGATCAGCCCGTTCGCGCGGGTGTGGAATGAGCCGTCGCCGGCAGATCGTCTGCTCATGGGTTATCACTCTTTCGCGAATCAAATTACCAAGTGGATTGCGGGCGCTCGATACTTATGACAGGCGCGAGGCCCTTGAGGAGATGGGCGGCGGCGTCGGGGTCATGGAAGGGCTCGAAGATGCGCTGCACCGCGGCAAGCCGGTCGCTCGCCGGAGCGTGCGGATTGGCGGCAGCGAGCTCGCGGAGCACGGTCCATCTGAAGCGCTCCGCCGCAAGCACTGGGGCACTTCGTTCGGAGACGATCTGCTCGATCTCGATGCCGCTCCGCTCCAGGGCCTCATAGACGGCGGTGAACCCGACGGGGGTCGAGGTGGGCAGCAGCTCTGCGACGAGGATGCGGTGGAGCGCTCGGCTGAGATCGGCGATGAGCGTTCGCACCGCTGGCTCGCCCGACGCGCGAAGGAACTCGGCAATGCGTTCAAAGGCTCCTGGCTTGAAAAAGTACGCATACCAGCGAAGAATGCGGAAGGCGCCTTTGGTCAACGCCTCTGCGCCGAAATGCTCTGTTTGGAGAAGGCCACACGCGAGCGCCTCGAGGTCGAGGTACGCCTCGATCGGCGGATGGTTCGCGAGCACTGCGACGGCGCAATTGATTCGCCGGACGCTCGCCGATGATGGCCGGCGAGCGCCGATCAGAAAACGCGCGACGACGACCTGAGAAACACCGAGCTCCGCGGCGACTGCGGTCTGTTTGATTTTTGCCGAGGCGAGGATCTCGCGTGCCGCATCGACCCAGGGCTTGGCTATAAAATTCTCGTTTACAATAGCCACGCCCTCGGAATACTCTGGCGGCGTGCCTCATCCCTCTGTGGCCCCCGACAGACTCTGTTACAGCCGCGCCGAGGCGTGCGTCTCGCTCGGCATCTCTCGCTCGACGCTCCGCGAGATGCTCGCGCGCGGCGAGCTGCGTGAGCTGCGCGTTGGGCGCCGATCGCTGATCCCGCGCACTGAGCTCGATCGATATATCGGCGATCGGCTCGCTGAGAGGGCGCGATGACCGGCGGCGAGTGCCGCGATCCGCGGACCCTCGAGCCCCCGGCGTTTTCGATGGGGCCGGCGGCAACCGTCGTCGGATGCTCGCGCCGTTACCTAGACCTCGCGGCAGCGCGCGGCGAGTTGCACTGCGTGAATCTACCCGGCCGTCGGGGACGGTTCGTGCTGCCGGAAGATCTCCGAGCGTTTCTTCGCCCGCGTCCGGCTGACCCCAGGTGAGCCTGCTCCGGGAAACTATGGCGCAGCGCATCGAGCGCGCGAAGGCGGCGCCGATCGACCCGCTCGCCGTCGTCGACGACGAGTTCATGACGAACGCCAAGATCGCCGCGAAGTTCGCGGTCAGCGTCGACCTCGTGACCAAGGCGCAAGACGACGGCGAGCTCGTCTACTGCGCGTTCGGCGATCGCGCCGGCCGTCACCCGCGCCGGTCGTCGCCGCGGCGCGCCGTTCTTACTTGGGCCGCAAGCCGGTTGGTGCAGCGAAACACATGACGAAACGAAGAAGCCCGCGTCTGCGAAACGCGGGCCCTCAGGATTCGATACCTGCTACACGCGATCTTCGACCACATCGGACCGCGACTCCTTTGGAGCTGTGGAACGCGCGCGTCGCTCGGGTACTCGCGTTCGCCGAGCGCGAGAAGGCGATCGTCGCCGCGCAGCCAGCGGCGTAGGACCTTGGAGCACTTCGCGCAGGTCCCGCGCTGGCTCTTCGGATTGCTCGAGGGCCGCACCATCTCCAAACGTCAATTTGTAGTGGCGGCCGCGATCTTCTTGCACTATAACCCAAAGCGCCCCCACGACTGTTTTCCGTCCGTGAGGCGCCTCGCAAAGCTCACGGGCTTCGGCGAGCGACATGTCCGTGAGGACATCAGCGTCCTTGAGGCGCGTGGCGCAATGATGGTCGTGCGTGCGACAGGTCGTGTGAATCACTACCTGCCGATGGACGCCGCACGACGTCAGGCGATAAAGGCCGCTCGCGAACCGCGCACCAAAATAGCGCGGGGTTCGACCGCGGAACCGCGCACCAAAATAGGCGCCGAACCCAGGACTGAAACGGCGCGCGTAACAAACCAGAGAACAGACCAGTTATAGGCAATGCTTGTTGGCATTGCCACGA
>CALEOJ010000163.1 GCA_937910425.1 uncultured candidate division WPS-2 bacterium | reverse complement strand
CAGTTCAAGAAGCACGGCTACACGCTGAACGCGGCCAACGAGATCGAGGGCTTTCTGTTTGCGGGCCGGGATGCCGAGCGCTCCTATCACCAGACCGGCAAGTTCAGCTTCATCTCCGACGGCGGCTACTATCACACCCTGCCGCTCGACCCGCTGCGCCAGTTCATCGACACCGCCGCCGAAGTGCAGCGCGCGATGGGCTTCGAGAACGAGAAGGATCACCCGGAAGTCGCGCCGTCGCAGTTCGAGATCAACTACAGCTACGGTGAAGTGACGGCCGCGGCCGACACGATTCAGCTCTACAAGCTGATCTGCCGCCAAGTCGCGACGAAGCTCGGGATGACGGCGTGCTTCCTGCCCAAACCGGTCGTCGGCGTGAACGGCAACGGGATGCACACCAACGTCTCGGTCAGCGACAAGAACGGCAAGAACCTGTTCTGGGAGAAGGGCGCCCAGGAGAACCTCAGCAAGTTCGCCTTCGACTTCTCGGACCGCATCCTCACGCACGGCAACGACATTTGCCTGTTGCTGAACTCGAGCGTCAACGCTTACCGCCGCCTCGACCCGCATTTCGAAGCGCCGAATCAGATCAAGGCCTCGGCGGTCGATCGCGGCTCGATGGTGCGCTTCCCGATCGGCAACGAGCGCAGCTCCCGGGTCGAGGTTCGGTCCGTCGCGCCCGACGCGAACCCCTACATGGTGATGCTCTCGGTGTTCAAGACCGGGCTCGAAGGCAGCATCAGCGACATCGCAAACCTGCGTCAGGCCGACCGCTACCTGCCCGACAACATCTACGACGCGCTGACGAACTTCCGCAACTCGGAGTGGACGACGAAGCTGCTCGGCGCCGACGTCAAGGAGCGCTACGCCGAGCTCAAGCAGGCCACCGCGGACCGCTGCCCGCGGCTGCTCGGCACCTTCGTGAAAGCACAAGAAGTGCAGTACCACCACGAAGTGTACAACCAGTACATCTGGAACCTGTTCTAAGCCCCGGCGGGCCGGCAGCTACTCTTCGTTGCGAATGTAGCTGTCGGTTCCGCTGAGCCAGTCTTCGCGCGGCGGGGAGAAGATGTCGATGTCGATCGTGTCTTCGAGCGCCAGCGCCGAATGCGGGCAGTGCGGCGGGATGACCAGGACGCCGCCGGCGCGCACGATCTCTTCGCGATCTTGCGCCTCACCGAGCTTGAAGTGCAGCGCGCCCGCCGTGATGAACGTGATCTGCTCGTTGTGATGGGAGTGTTGCGGCACGTAGTCGCCCTTGCTGAACCGCACCTCGGCGATCATCATCGCGTCGCCGGTGATCATCCTCCGCGTTAGGGTACCCTTGAGGATCTCGGCCGGCATGTCGTCCCAGCGGTAGTGCTGCGGCGCGTTCGTCTCGATCATCGCGCGAACAGTCCGATGTACGTGCCCTGCGCGATGATGTGGCCACCCATGTTGAAGGTGAGGTAGGCGCCCGTCGTGTTCGCCGGCATTCCGGTCAGCACCGTGTCGAGCGCGCTGATCGTGAAGTGGTAGTGGTGCGCGCCGTCGCCGACCGGCGGACACGGCCCGCCGTAGCCCAGGCTGCCGTAGTCGTTCAATCCCGACGTGCCGGACGGCGGGGCGGTCCCCGCCCCGCCCAAGATGCTGGTCGTGGTCGGCGGGATGTTGAACCAGACCCAGTGCCAGAAGCCGGACCCAGTGGGTGCGTCGGGATCGAACTCCGTGACGACGTAACTCTTCGTCGCCGCCGGGCCGGCGGTCCACGCCAGATCGGGCGAGAGGTTGGTTCCGCCGCAGCCAATCTGCGCTTCGGCCGGCGGCATGAGGGTGCCGGTCGCGAACGCCCCGCTGGTGACGGTGAGAACCGGGACCACGCCCGTGCCCGGTGCGCGCAGCGTGACCGTCGGCGTCGGCGCGACCGTCGCCGTCCCGGCGGGCGTCGACTTCGAACCGGTGCAGCCGGCCGCGCTGACCAGGGCCGCGGCGACGGCGAGGATGGGGAACCAGAATCGCGACATTGCAGCCTCCGGTCGCATGTGGGGGAGCGGACGCTTCGAACGAGCCGACGAACGGACCTACCATGGACCGCACGAGACCCACGAAGACCGGTCGCGCGGCGATCTTGGTGCGGCAAGCTGCGCCGCGGCCGTACGCGACGAGCCGTCCGATCCAGATCGCCGAGGTCGAGCTGGACCCGCTCGAATACGGCGAGGTGCAAGTCGCGGTGGCAAGCGTCGGCGTGTGCCACTCCGACCTCTCGACCGTCGACGCGACGTTCGTGCTGCCCCTGCCGATGGTGATCGGGCACGAAGCCGCCGGGACCGTCGAGGCGATCGGGCCCGGCGTGAGCCGCGTGCAGCCGGGCGACAAGGTGGTCTTTTCGTTCGTACCGATGTGCGGGCACTGCGTCGAGTGCGCGTCGGGACGCCCGGCGCTCTGCGAAAACGGGAACCGCGCCAACATGGCCGGCACGCTGCTGCGCGGGGCGCGGCGCATGCGGCACCGGGAGGCACCGCTCTTCACGCAGCTCGGCGTGGGCGGCTTCGCCGAGCGGACGATCTGCGCCGAGGAATCGCTGGTGCGCATCCCCGCCGACACCCCGCTGCAGATCGCAGCGCTGTTCGGCTGCGCGGCGCTCACCGGTCTCGGGGCGGTGCTGAACGCGGCGAACGTGGAGGCGGGGACGAGCGTCGCCATCTTCGGCGGCGGCGGGGTCGGACTGATGGCGCTGCTCGGCGCGGTCGTGGCCGGCGCGACCAGCATCGTGGTCGTCGATCCGGTCGAAGAGAAACGTGTCCTCGCGATGGAGCTCGGCGCGACCGCGACGGTCGATCCCAGCGAAGGTGACGTGCGGGCCCGCGTGCGCGCGGCGCTCGGTGGGCGCGGTGCTCGGTACGCGATCGAAGCGGTCGGAAGCGCCCAAGTGCTCGAGAACGCCATCGCCTCAACCGGCAACGGCGGCACGACCGTGGCCGTGGGATTGCCGCGCAACGAGGCGACGTGCGCGGTCCCGCATAGCCTGCTCGTGCGGCAAGACCGCACGCTCAAAGGCAGCTTCATGGGCTCATCGGTGCCGCAGCGCGACATTCCGCGCTACATCGCTCTCTGGCGCAGCGGAAGGCTTCCCGTCGAACGGCTGATCACCGGAACGATCGGACTCGATCAGCTCAACGAAGCGCTCGACGCGCTCGCCGACGGTCACGTCGTGCGCAGCGTGTGCGTCCCTTAGGAGACCCGCTCATGCTGGACCCCAAAGTCCGTGACTTCCTCGACTACGTCGCGTCGCTGAACCGGCCGCCGATCGAGACGATCCCGCTCCCCGAAGCGCGCGCACTCTTCGAGGAGACGTTCACGCGGCTCGGCGGTCCGCCGGTCGAGGTCGGCAGCGTACGCGACGTCGAGGCACCGGGGCCGCGCGGTCCGATCCCGATCCGCATCTACACGCCGGAGGGCGCGAGCGAACCGCGTCCGCTGTTCGTGTTCTACCACGGCGGCGGCTGGGTGTGCGGCAGCCGCGACAGCTACGACGCGGTGTGCCGCGTGCTGACGCGCGAGAGCGGCTGCGTCGTCGCGTCGGTCGACTATCGGCTGGCGCCGGAACACCCGGCGCCGCAGCCGTTCGAGGACTGCTACGCGGCGACGGAGTGGCTC
>CALEOJ010000162.1 GCA_937910425.1 uncultured candidate division WPS-2 bacterium | reverse complement strand
CGGGCGGCCGCCCCGCGGCGGAGGCGCTTCGACGATCAGGTGGACGCCCTCGCCGTGGACCTCGGCCGCGACCCGCTCGTACGCCAGCTTGGAGTCGAGCGCGAAGCCGGTCCGAATCGCCGCATGCGGCTCGACCTCGACCGCGATCGCGGCGACCGGGCGGGCCTCGTCGATGCGGAGCGCGGTGACCGACGCCGCCAAGATCCCGTCGGTACCGTTCGTCACGCGAAGCTCGTACCGGGCACCGCTCGCGTCGATTCCGACGGGCTCCAGCTCGCACGCGACGGCGCCGGACGGCGTTGCGAGGAGGCCCCGCCCGCCGTGCGGCAACGCATCGGAGATGCCGAGAGCGCTGGTCCCCCTCCTGGCGATCACGTTCGTCGACGTGCTCGGCTTCACGATCTTGATCCCGATCCTGCCCTTCTACGCCGAGCATTTCGGCGCATCGCCGCCGGTCATCGGCGCCATCTACGCAACGTTCGCACTGTGCTCGCTGGCGGCATCACCCTACTGGGGTCGTCTCAGTGATCGTATCGGACGAAAAGGCGTGCTCATCGCGGCGCAGGTGGCGTGCCTGCTCGGTTTTTCGCTGCTCGCGGTCGGAACCGCCCTGTGGACGGTCTTCGTCGCCCGCGCGATCGAAGGTCTCGGCGGCGGCGGGCTGGGGGTGACGCAAGCCTACGTCACCGACGTGACCACGCCGGCGTACCGTGCCCGGGCGTTCGGACTGGTCGGCGCGACCATCGGCCTGGCGTTTCTGATCGGGCCCGCGCTGGCCGGCCAACTGGTCCGCTTCGGCTACCAGGCGCCGTTCGTGGTCGCCGTGGCGCTGGCGGCACTCACCCTCGTGCTCACGGTCTTTGTGCTGCCTGAGTCGAAGGGGGCGGTGAAAACGGCGCCGACGCTCCGCGAGGTGGGCGCGTCGCTTCGTTCACCGGTGCTCGGCAGATTGATCCTGACCCAATTCGCGTTCGCGATCGCGTTCACGTCGTGGGTGACGGTCTTCGCGCTGTACGCCGAGCGCGTGTTCGGGTTCGGTCCGACGCAGACCGCGAACGTCTTCATCCTCTCCAGCGTCGTCGCGATCGCGGTGCAGGTAGGGCTGATCGGAAAGCTCGTCGACCGGTACGGCGAGGGGCGCGTCGCGGTCGCCGGACTCGTCTGCGCAATCGCCGCGTACGGTGGCGTCGGATTCGTCACGACGACGCCATTGCTGTTCGCGTTCGTCATGGTGTGGTCGCTCTCGGGTGCGCTGATCCGGCCGGCGCTCGGAGCGCTGATCTCCGATGCTGCTCCCGCCGATCAGCGCGGCACGATCCTCAGCGTCAACGACAGCCTGAACAACCTTGCGTTCCTGATGGCGCCGTTCATCTCGACGACGGTGCTGCAGTTCAATCCGCACCTCACCGGCGTCGTCCCGGCGACGTTCGCCCTCGTCGCGGTCGCGCTCGGGTACCGACTGTTCACCGGGCCGCGGCCGCTGCCGGTGAACGAAACGGCCGAGGCGGCGTGAGCGCGGTCCGCGCAGCGCGCGCTGCCGACGCCGCGGCGATCGCAGCGGTGCACGTCGCCAGTTGGCGCGAGACGTACACCGGTCTGCTGCCCGAAGCGGTGATCGCGAACAATACCGCGGCACGCCGCCGCGCGCTTTGGGGACGCGTGCTGCTGGAGGGGACGCGCGACGTCTTCGTCGCGACCGGGGACAGGGACGACGTCGTCGGCTTCATCTGCGGCGGCGCGATGCCGGCGGTGATCCGCGGCCGCGCGCCGATCCCCGATCACGATGCGTACGTCGACGCGCTGTACGTGCTCGCCGCTTCGCACGGTCGCGGGATCGGCGGTGCGCTGCTCGGCGCGCTGGCGCAGCGTCTACGCGAACGCGGCTTTCGCGCGCTGGCGCTGCACGTGGTCGCCGCCAACCCGGCGGTCCGCTTCTACGAGCACCTCGGCGCGCGGTTCATCCATGCCGAGCCGCTCGCGGAGGGCGTCGACGAAGGGCTGCAAGCGGCGTACGGCTGGAGCGATCTGCGCAGCGTGCCGACCGGCACGCCTCAGTGGACCGTTCAACCTCGCGGCGGCGAGCCCCAGCCGGACTGCACGTAAATACCGTCGACGACGATCGCCGGCACGGTCGGATCGTCGCCGGTGTAGGCGAACATCGCTTCGCGCTGCGCGCGATCGTTCTGCGCGTCGTGCACCTCGTACGGATAACCGCGCGCGTCGAAGTGCTCGCGCGCCTGCGCGCAGTACGGACAGTCCGGCGAGACGTACATCTCGACCCGGTGCCCTGGTTCGATCCGCTCGAGGTCGGTCATCCGGCGGCTGCTCCGCGGGCGTCGGCTTCGGCGCTCTCGATCGCCAGCGTCAGCTCGCGCAGGAACGACGACGCGTCCATCACGATCCCGAGGCTCTGGTGCGAACCGCGGTCGGTCAGCTTCGTGACCGAGGCCGGATTGATGTCGACGCACACCGTCTTGCACGTCGCGGGGAGCAGGTTGCCGACCGCGATCGAGTGGAGCAGCGTGCAAACCATCAGCGCCATCCCGATCTCCGGGACGTAGTGGCGCATCGCGCGCTGGCATTCGATCACGTCGGTGATCACCTCGGGGAGCGGACCGTCGTCGCGAATCGATCCGCAGAGCACAACCGGGATCTCCTTGCGGTACGCCTCGTACATGACGCCCGAGCTGAGCATTCCGCGTTCGATCGCCGGACGGATCCCGCCCGCGGCGCGGATGCGGTTGACGGCGCGCAAGTGGTGGACGTGCCCTTCCTCGGCGGGAAATGCGTCCTCCAGATTCACGCCGAGCGAGGTGCCGAAGAACTGCGACTCGATGTCGTGGAGAGCAAGCGCGTTGCCCGCATAGAGCGCGGTGACGTAGCCGTCGCGAATCAGCTCGGCGAGGTACGGCCCGGCCCCGGTGTGGATGATCGCCGGACCACCGACGACGAGCACGCGCTTCCCCGACGCGAGCACCGCCAGCAGCTCGCGCGCGAGCTCGCCGAGCAGCGCGTGACGCGGCTTCTCGCTCGAGACGGCGCTCGCCATGAACTCGAACACCGCCTTGCGGCGCGAGCGCTGCGGCAGATTGACCTTCACGCCTTCGTGGCCGACCACGACACCGTCGCCGGCCTTCACGTCGGAGGGAGCGACGGTCATCGCGCCGCCGTCGTCGAGCACGATCGCGCAGTCCATCTCCGGCCGCTCGACCGGCAGCCACACGCCGTCGAGGCGGACCTCGGTCGCGTAGTTGGTCGTCGCATAGAAGTCGTCCGGCAGGATCCCGTCGGCGGGGGCGGGCTCGGTGACGACGTCGCCTTCGTCGACGACGACGGCGCCGGTCTCACGCTGAAGCTTCTCCAGGACCTCATCCAGGTGCGACGGATCCTCGGCCTCGATGCGAAGCCGCGCGTACGAGGGTTCGGTCTTGGTCTGACCGGAGTCGAACTCTTCGATCACGTAGGCGGTCCGCTCGTCGTCGGTCAGGATCCCCAGCACGCGGTTGAAGATACCGGAGTCGATGATGTGACCGCGGAGCTCGATGCGGCGGACGACTGCGGGAGACGGCGAAGCCGATGCCATGGGGCTCGTGTTCGTACCGACGCCGCTCGGCAACCTCCGCGACGTCACGCTGCGTGCGGTCGACACCCTGCGCGACGCCTCGCTGATCGTCGCGGAGGACTCGCGGGTGGCGCGCCGTCTGCTCAACGCGCTCCAGATCGGGACGAAAGAGATCTGGACCTATCACGAGCACAACGCGCGCACGGCCGCCCCGGCGATCCTCGCGCGGGCCCGC
>CALEOJ010000161.1 GCA_937910425.1 uncultured candidate division WPS-2 bacterium | reverse complement strand
CGTCCTGGCGGCCGAGCGTGACGGAGGCGCGGGTGATGCCGGAGGAACTGGACGCGCTCGCCGGTCCCGCGCTCAAAGACGATGCGGGATGGGCGGACGCGAGCGCGCGCGTCGACGCGGTCGAGCGCGAGCGTCTCCAGCCGAACGGCGACGAGCAGCCGGTCGCGTCGATCGCGCGGCTCGAGAGCCGTCTGTACCTGGAGTCGCAGTTGCTGCGCGACATCGACGCGATGTCGATGGCGCACGGCCTCGAAGTCCGCGTGCCGTTCGTCGATCACGAGGTCGTCGCCGCCGTGTGGCCGGAGCTCGGGTTTCATCCGTCGCTGATCACGCACAAGCTCCTGCTGCACGACACGCTCGCGCTGCCGCTGCCTGCGGAGATCGTGCAGCGGCCCAAGCAGGGTTTCATCCTGCCGTTCGAGCAGTGGCTCACCGGCGACCTTGCGCCCGCCGTCCGCGACGGCCTCGATCAGCTGGCGGCCGGCGGATGGATACGCCGCGACGCGCCGGACCGCATCTTGAGCGACTGGCGCACTGGCGTGGCGCACTGGAGCCGGCCGTGGGGCCTCTCGGTGCTCGGACATTTTCTGGGAAGCCGATGAACCCACGCGCTCTCGCGAAACGCGCGCTCCTGGACGTCGTGGCATCGGTCACCCAGCGTCATCCCGTGCTGCTGCCTTGTGCCGCCGCGGACGAGGCCGCGATCCTGCACGTCGTCGCGCCTTATCGCGTGGACGCCGGCGTGCTGCAGGTTGACATCCAGGATCCCGCGCGCGGCACGCTGACGGCAGCCGTCCGCGTTCCCGAGCCGCCGAACTCGTCGCGGCTCCATTGGTCGTCGGACCCGCTTCCGTACGACGGCCCCGCGGCGCTCCGTTTCGACCTCCGCACCGGCCAGGTTCATCTCGGCGATCGCGCCGTGGGAACGGTGCCCACGCCGTTGCCGACTCGCCGGTTCTGCTGGGCGCTCGATCTGGATCTCGCGGCCGGCGGCCGGCACTCGCGCGTCACCGGGCACTACGTCCCGGGCAGCGGCGATGTCGACGACGGGTACTATTCCGGCGACAACTACGTGGACTACGAGGCGGAGAGCCTCAGCACGCGCGACGCCATCGTCGATCTTGCGCGCAAGTATCCGTTCGACGGCGCGGCGCTCGAAATCGGCTGCGCGACGGGTGCGCTGCTCGAAGACCTGCAGCGGGCCGGCTTCGACGCGTTCGGCATCGACTACTCGGCGTGGGCGGTCGAACAGGCGCGCGCGCGCGTGGGCGCGGATCGCGTCTGGCAGGTCGACATCGAACGCGATCTCGATCAGCCGGACGTCGCGTCGCACGCGCCGTTCGGCGCGCTGATCATGCTGTCGGTCCTCGAGCACTTCGCGGATCCGTTCCGCGTCCTCGAGCGGCTGTCCGCACTCGTCCGTCCCGGCGGCCGCCTGTTTCTCACGACCACCAACGCGGGCGGCCTCGGGCGAACGCTGTTCGGCCGCGACTGGGAAGGGTATTTCGACTGGACGCATCTTGGCGTGGACCAGGTCAGCGCGCGTTCGCTTCGCGATGGCCTCCACCGGCTTGGCTGGCGCGTCGATCAACTCGAGACGACGGTCGTCTGGGATGGCAACGCGGACCCGACGCATGCGACGCTGCGGGAGTGGTTCGCGAACGACGCCCGCTTTCGTCGCCTGCTCATCGAGCGCGACCTGGGCGATCTCATCAGCTGCGTGGCGACCAGACGATGAGCGAGTGGCGCTTCGATTGGTGCCGCGACTGGGCGGCGGTCTGGTCGCCCGGCTTCCTGTCGAAATGGGAAGCGCTCCTCGCCGCGAGCCCGCACGCCAATGTCTACCATCAACCGGCGGTGGTGCATGCGTGGGCGGAGACGCACGGCCGGGCGATAGGCGCCGAGCCGCTCTTCGGTCTGGCGAGCGGTCCTGGCGGCGCGCTCGTGCTGATGACATTCACCGTCGCCGCGCATCGCGGGCGGCTGGCGAGCCGACGGTCGCTGTCGGCGGCAGGCGAGGCATTCTTCGGGTACCACGATCCGCTCGTGTCCGCGCCGCAGAGCGCCGTCGACTGGTCCGACTTCTGGGGCCGCGTTCGACAGGAAACCGCGGGCGACTGCGACCAGGCGCTGCTTCGTTTCGTGCACGCCGATTATGCGAGCGGACCTCTGACCGAGCCGGGCAGCGACGCGAGCCCGCTGCTGGACATCTCGGCCTGCCGCACTCTCGACGACGCGTTCGCCCGCTGCTCCAAAGATCATCGCCATGAGACGCGCCGTCTCTTGCGCCGGCTAGGTGACCGCGGCGCCGTCGCGCTTCAAGCGTTCGCACGCGGCGACTCGACGCCGGCGCTGGACGACTGGACGAACGGATTCCTGCCCTGTTACAACGCCCACTGGCGTGCGAAGCCAACCGGCAGCATGTTCGATCGCGCAGGTGTCGCCGAGTTCGCCACTCGCGTCGTCGACGAGGGGACGCGCGACGGCTGGGCGGAGTTCGGGCGCATGACCGTGGGCGGGAATCCGATCGCGCGGTACGTCGGCCTCGCGCATCGGGAATCGTTCTATTTGTGGATCACGACCTACGACGCGGCGTACCACGAGTTCTCGCCGGGGCGCCTGCTGCTGGCGCTCATCATCGAACGATGCATCGGACGCCGCATGAAGCTCCTGCATCTGATGACGGGCGATCAACAGTACAAACGCGAGTGGCGTCCGGCGCCGCAGTCGATGCGCACGGTTCGATGGCATGCGCCGACCGTGAAAGGACGCGTGTTGGGCTGGTACGACAACCGTCATCGGGCAGCTGTCGAGGTTCGATGACGCCCGTGCCGCCGGCGGCGATCTTCAAGCGCAACCTCGCCAGCTACGACACGTCGTGGAGCGCCGTCGAGTACGGCAGCGATCGCGCCCATCCCGCGGAAGCCGCGCTCGTGTCGGCGTTCTTTCCACCCGCTCCCGCGCGCGTGCTCGACATCGGGTGCGGCGCCGGCCGCAGCACGATCGCGCTGGCGGAACGTGGGTACTCGGTTGTCGCCATCGACTTGTCCGACGCGCTCCTCAAAATTGCGCGCGACCGCCATCCGACGCACGACTTTCGGACGATGGACGCCACCCGTCTTCTGTTCGACGACGAAAGCTTCGACGCGGCGCTGTTCAGTTACAACGGTCTCGACGTGATCTACCCGCTCGCCGGACGGCTCGCGTGCCTCTCCGAAGTGCAGCGCGTGCTGCGGCCGCTCGGCACGTTCGTCCTGAGCACCCACAACGCCATCGGCACCGTGTGCTGCGGCGGCCTCTTCTATCCGCTTGGCTACCTCAACGCCGTCAGGTTCCTCGGCAACCAGATCACGAACGGCGTCGTCGGAGAATGGTATTTCCGCTACGAGGACGGCGGCGGACCTCAGTTCCTGTTTTCGGCGCCGCCGTCACGCACGGTCGCGCAGCTCGAATCGGCCGGCTTCACCGTCGTCGCCGTCTGCGGCGACGACGCCGTGCTGGGCCGTCCGCTGCGGCGCATCACGACGCGGTATCAACACGTGCATTTCGCGGTGCGCAAGCGATGAGTGCGGCTAGGGCGGAGGAAACGCGCACGTCTCTCGAGACGGCCCTCCACCTGGCGGCGCGGGTGCTCGGTCCAAAGTGGGCGACGCGCGCACGCTGCATCATGCGAGGGCTTCCGCTCCCGCGCTGGGGCAATCTGCGGCGGACGACGCCGCTCTCGAACGATTTCGGCTTCGATCGCGGCACGCCGATCGACCGGTACTACGTCGACGCCTTCCTCGACCGATATCGCGCGCTCGTCACCGGCCGCGTGCTCGAGATTCAGGAGACGGGCTACACGCAGCGGTTCGGTCACGATGTCACGGCCTGCGACACCCTCGACGTCGACCCACAGTTCGGTACGACCTACACGTGCGATCTCGCGCGCGCTGACGACGTCGTGCCGGACAACGCGTACGACTGCTTTGTACTCCCGAACACGTTGCAGCACGTGCGTGACATCGATCGCGCGCTCGACAATACCCGGCGGATCGTCCGACCTGGTGGCGCGATCATCGCGACGGTGGCAGCCTTCATCCCGCTCATACCTGACGGCGCCGACTACTGGCGCATCACGCCGACGGGATGGCGTGAGCTGATCGCGCGCCACTGGCCCGCTGACAGCGTCGACATCGTCGCGTACGGCAACTGTCTTGCCGCGACGGCAGCCATGCAGGGCATTGCCGTCGAGGAAGTGACGCCGGCCGAGCTCGACGTGCGCGATCCGCGGTACCCGGTCCTCATCGGCATCATGTGCCGGAAGGCCAGTCAGTGACACTGCACGGCACCGCGACGAAAGCGATGCTCCTCCGCGTCGGCCACTACCGGCGGCGTCTGGCGGCCGCCCGTTTTCCCGGCGTGGTCGTCTTGTGTTATCACGCCGTCCGTCCCGACGCCGCACCGGCGGGGAGCTATCCGTTCGAACAGCTTCACGTCCGTGCCAGCGAGCTCGCGGCGCACTGCGAGCTGATCGCGGGCTGCTGCACACCGATCTCGCTGCCCGCTCTCCGCCACGCGGTCGCACACGGCTCACCGCTGCCGGCGAGGCCGGTGCTCTTCACCTTCGACGACGGCTATCGCAGCGTGGCGACGCTGGCCGCGCCCATTCTCGAGCGACATGGCGTCCCCGCGGCGTTCTTCGTGTGCAGCGGATCGATCGCCGGCCGGCGTCTGCTGTGGTACGACGCGATGGCGCGGCGCGGCGCCGAAGCAGACGTCGACCGCGTCAAGCGCGCGCCGTTCGAGGAATGGCAGCGGGCGGACGCCGGGTCGCTGACGCCGGTGGACGATGACGATCCGCTGGCGCCGATGACGCCCGGCGATCTGCGATCGCTCGCGGTGCGTCCGCTGTTCGAGATCGGCGCGCACACCGTCTCTCACCCGATTCTGGCCAGGGCGGGCGTCGCCGATCAGCGCGAGCAGATCGTCGACTGCGTGCGCGCGCTCGAGCGTTGGACGGGCCGGCCGGTGACGTCCTTCGCGTACCCGAACGGACAGCCCGGCGTCGACTACTCACCGGACACAATCGCGGTGGTGCGCGAGGCGGGCATCGACATCGCGTTCAGCACGCGCACCGGGTTTGCCGGCCGCGGCGCGGCCGCGCTGGAGCAGCCGCGCTTCATGATGCTCGCGGGCATCTCCCAATCCGAGCTCGCCCATCGTCTTGCGTATAGCTGGCGCCGCCTCGCGGACGCGCAGACGCCGACCGCGATCGAGCGTGGCGCGTGAAGATCGTGCAGGCGGTCGGCTGGTACTTTCCGGTCACCACTGGCGGCACCGAAGCCTACGTCGCCGGGCTGACGTCGAGGTTGCGCGCATTGGGCCACGACGTCGAGATCGTGGCGCCGGACCCGGCGATCGACGCCGTGCGTCACGACACGTATGACGGCGCCGTCGTGCATCGGTTTCCGATCGCGCAGCCGCTGACGCGCCCGGAGGCGCAGGGCCGCGCGAGGGTCCGCGGCAGCGAATGGTTTCATGACTGGATCGGCAAGACGCGCGCCGATCTCGTGCACTTTCACACGCTGGTGCCAGGATTGGAGATTCCGGAGGTCGAAGCCGCCAAGGGCTCCGGCGCGCGCGTCATCGCGACGACGCACGCGAGCAGCCTCGGCCACATCTGCGCGCGGGGCACGATGATGCGGTGGGGCCTGGCGCTCTGCGATGGCCTCGCCGAGGTGCGCAAGTGCGCCGCGTGCGATCTGCAGAAGCGCGGCCTCCCGGTGTGGGCGGCGACCGCGGTGGCGTGTCTCCCCGTGCGCGCGAGCGCAGCCGCCGCCGTCCTGCCCGGCAAGCTCGGCACCACGCTCGGCATGCCGTCCGCGATGGCATTCAATCATCAGCGGCAGGTCGAGCTCATCGATCGCGTCGATCGCTTCGTGGTGCTGACCGCGTGGGCGCTGGACGCCGTCCTTCGCAACGGCGCGCCGCGGCACAAGCTGGCGCTCAATCGCCTCGGGATCAGCGGACATTTCGTGCGGAAGCCGGACGCCGCCGCACGGCCGACGCCGTCGCCGGTGCGCTTCGGGTACGTCGGACGCTTCGATCCGATCAAAGGCGTCCACGATCTCGCGCGCGCGGTGGCCGCCCTGCCGCGCGATCTGTCGTTTCGCCTCGACGTCCGTGGACCACTCGATACGGCCGACGGCCGCGCCGTGCAGCAGCAGATGCAGGCCGTGCTGGGCGACGATCCGCGCGTGACGTTCGGGCCGCCGGTCCCGCCGGCGTCGATGCCCGATCATTTGTCCGCTATCGACGTGCTGTGCTGCCCGTCGGTCTGCCTCGAAGGCGGCCCGACCGTTGCCATCGAAGCGCACGCGGCCGGCACGCCGGTGCTCGGCACGCGCATCGGCGGCCTCAGATCGGAAGAGCGTCGTGTAGGGGAAGAGCGTAGATCTCGGT
>CALEOJ010000160.1 GCA_937910425.1 uncultured candidate division WPS-2 bacterium | reverse complement strand
CCGCCCGTCGGCGGGCCCGGGCTGCGCATGCCGGCCAGCGACGCTGATTTCGTGCGCGCGCTCGGCCGCTCGAACACGACCGAACTCGACATGGCGAAGTACGTCGTGAACCTGACGAAGGATCCGGCGGTCCACCAATTCGCGCAGCACATGATCGAAGACCACAGCACCACGGCGGTGAAGCTCGAAGCCGCCACGCGCGGAACGAACCTCGGCCCTGCGCCGCACGACGACAGCACCGTCCCTGGGTTCGGAACGCGGGGTCTGACGCTCTTGCAGAGCGAGACCGGGACGAAGATGGACGAGGACTTCATGCGCATGCAGGTGCCGGCACACCGGCGCGCCCTGGGCCTGCTGCAGTGGGAGTCGCAGAACGGCACCAACTTGGGCCTCAAGTCGCTCGCGACGAGCCTCGCTCCAACGATGCAGCAGCACCTGCAGCTCGCGCAGCAGTACCTCGCCGCGCACAACCTGACGCCATACACGCCGCCCGACGTGAGGCCTGTGCCGGGCAACGTCATGCCGAACAACAACGGCGCCGGGCCCGGACCCGGAACGCCGAACAACCCGGCCGCGACGCCCGCTTCGCCGCGCCCGTCGCCGACGATGTGACGTTCGTCAGCCGCGCCGGCTGACGCGTGTGCCTGGTCCTTCGGTTCATGCTCTGCGAGCATGAGGCCGGAGGACCAGATGAACGACGACACGCAGGTTCCGGCCCGCCTCGCGCGGGTCACCAAGCGCTACGGTGCGATCACCGCACTGCACGGCATCGACGTCGAGCTCGCTGCCGGCGAGACGCTGGCGCTGCTTGGACCGAACGGTGCCGGCAAGACGACCGCGATCCGCACGCTGCTCGGAATCGTCGCGCCCGACGAAGGCACGGCGACGCTGTTCGGACGGAGCCCGCGCGTCGCGAAGAACCGCGCGCGGGTCGGCGCGATGCTGCAAGTCGCGGGCGTCCCGGCAACGCTTACCGTCGCCGAGCACGTGCGGCTGTTCGCAACCTACTATCCGCACCCGCTCCCGCTCGCGGAGACCCTCGAGATCGCGGGCTTGCGCGGGCTCGAGAAGCGTCTCTACGGCGAGCTCTCCGGCGGTCAGAAGCAGCGCGTTGCGTTCGCGCTTGCGATCTGCGGCGACCCCGACGCGCTGATCCTCGACGAGCCGACCTCAGCGCTGGACGTCGAAGCGCGGCTCGCGCTCTGGTCGCAGATTCGTGCATACGTGGCACGCGGTCGCAGCGTGCTGCTGACGACGCACGACCTCGCCGAGGCCGACGCGCTCGCCGACCGCATCGTCGTGCTGCTCGCCGGCCGCATCGTCGCCGAAGGAACCGCGGCCGAGCTCAAAGCGCGCGCCCGTGGCGCGACGAGCTTCGGGCTCGCCGGCGCGACGCCGCTCGAATCCGCCTTCCTCACCCTCACCAAAGGATCGTAGCATGATCGCCAACATCACGATGACCGAGACCCGCGCCGAGCTCACGAAGCTCGTACGGCTGCCCGCGTACGTTCTCCCGACGATCGCGTTCCCGCTCGGCTTCTACGCGTTCTTCGGCTTGGCGATGGGCGGGTCGCAGCGCATCGGCGCGACGACGGCCGCGGCGTACATGCTCGCGACATTCGGCGCGTTCGGCGTCGTCGGCTGCGCCCTGTTCGGCTTCGCCGTCAGCGTCGCGGTCGAGCGCGGACAAGGCTGGCTGCTCGTGAAGCGCGCGAGCCCGATGCCGCAGGCCGCGTATTTCGTCGCGAAGCTGCTCACGACCATGCTTTTCGCAGCGGTCGTCGTGCTGCTGTTGTGCGGGCTCGCCTCGGAGTTCGGCGGCGTCCGGCTCGCACCGGCGGCATGGCTGGAGCTCATCGCCGCGCTCGTCTTCGGCTCGATCCCGTTCGCGGCGCTCGGCCTCGCGATCGGGTTCGTCGCCGGGCCGAACTCGGCGCCCGCGATTGTGAACCTGGTCTATCTGCCGCTGTCGTTCGTGTCCGGCCTGTGGATTCCGATCGAGGGGCTGCCCCCGGCGATCGCTCACATCGCGCCGTTCCTGCCGACGTACCATCTCGGCCAGCTGGCGCTGGGAACGATCGGCCCCGGCCACGGCTCCGCGGTGACGCATGTCCTGATCTTGGTGCTGTGGACGATCGCCGGCGTCGCGGCGGCAGCGTATGGAATGAAGCGCGACGAAGGCCGGACGTATGGGTGACGCCGTGCGCCGGCTTCCGATCCTCCAGGACGGCTTCATGCCCTTCCTATGGCTGATCTACGTCGTCCCCATCCCGATCACGCTCTGGGTCGCGAAGGCGCCGTCCTCGGTGATCGCGCTGCAGCTCGGCGTGCTCGCGGTGTTCTTGATCTGCTATGGCCTCGGCTACGGGTCGCACGGACTGCGCGCACTCGCCTATGCGCTGGTGTTCTTCGTGCTCGGCCTGATCGCCGCGCCGAGCGATACGGTCGCGGCGACGTACTTCATCTACGCCGCCTCGCTGATTGCCTGGGGTTTGCCGGCGGGCGAAGCGTACCGCGCACTGGCGATCTACGTTCCGATCGTCGCGCTCGTCACCTGGTTGATGCACGTGACCGTCTACGGCGCCGTTTCGGCGGTCGTATTCTCAGCCGTCGTGGGCGTCGCGTGCATCAGCGGCGCGGAGCAGAAGCGCTCGCACGCGCGCCTGCGGCAAGCGAACGAAGCGATCGAAGGGCTGGCGAAGATCGCCGAGCGAGAACGAATCGCCCGCGACCTCCACGATGTGCTCGGCCACACGCTCTCGCTGATCGCGCTCAAGTCACAGCTTGCATCGAAGCTCGCGGACCGCGATCCGGCCCGCGCGGTCAGCGAGATCCGCGAAGTCGAGCAGATCGCCCGTACCTCGCTCGACGAGCTGCGCGAAGCGGTCGCAGGGTATCGCGGCACCGGGATTCCGGACGAGCTTGCGCATGCGCGCGACGTCTTGACCTCGGCCGGGCTGCGCGTCGAGTGCGAAGCCGACGACGTCCGCCTCGCCCCCGCGAACGAGAGCGTGCTCGCGCTGGCGATTCGCGAGGCGGTGACGAACGTCGTCCGCCACGCCCGCGCGAGTGCAGTGCGCGTACGGCTCGCGGCGTCGGGCACCGCATGCCGGTTCGAGATTCACGACGACGGCATCGGCGGGTCGACGAACGAAGGGATGGGTCTGACCGGAATGCGCGAGCGCGTCGAGTCGCACGGAGGATCGCTCGAGCGCACGACCGACCATGGAACGCGTCTGGTCGTCACCTTGCCGCTCACCGAGGCCGCGCGCTGATCCGCGTCGTCATCGCCGAAGATCAGCAGCTCGTCGCCGGCGCGCTGGCGGCGCTGCTCGGACTCGAAGCGGATATCGAGGTGGTCGGCTCCGCGCACGACGGCCCGACGGCGTTGCGATGCGTCGAGGAACTCGCGCCCGACGTGCTGCTCGCCGACATCGAGATGCCACTCCTGACCGGACTCGAGGTCGCCGCGGAGTTGCGCCGCGCCGGCAGCAGCACCCGCGTGGTTATCGTGACCACGTTCGCGCGTCCGGGCTACCTGCGCCGCGCGATGGACGCCGGCGTCGCGGGCTATCTCCTCAAGGACCGCCCGGTGGAAGAGCTCGCCGCCGCGGTACGCACGGTCCACGGCGGCGGCCGCGCGATCGATCCGACGCTCGCCGTGCACGCCTGGTCCGAGCCCGATCCGCTCACCGATCGCGAACGCGCCGTACTCCGCCTCGCCGGCGAAGGACAGACATCGGCCGCGATCGGCGCGGTGCTGGGCCTCTCCGAAGGAACCGTGCGCAACTACCTCAGCGAAGCGATCGGCAAAGTCGGCGCGGAGAACCGCACCGAGGCCGCACGCATCGCCCGCGACCGCGGCTGGCTCTGACGCGATGCGTTAGTCCTCTTTCGACGCTTCGTCCTGGGCTCGGCGCTGGAGCTCGGAGACGACGTTCGAGTCGGCGAGGGTGGTCGTGTCGCCGAGCATGCGGCCTTCGGCGATGTCGCGCAAGAGGCGGCGCATGATCTTGCCGGAGCGCGTCTTCGGCAGCTCCTGCGTGAACGTCAGATACTTCGGGCGGCAGAACTTGCCGAGCTTCTCGGCGACGTGGTCGCGCAGCTCGTCGGCGAACTCCGGCGAACCGTTCGCGTGGCTCTTGATCGTGACGAACGCGCAGATCGCCTGACCGGTGATGTCGTCAGCCTTGCCGGTGACGGCTGCCTCGGCGACGTCCGGGTGATCGACCAGCGCCGACTCGACCTCGGTCGTCGAGATGCGGTGGCCGCTGACGTTCATCACGTCGTCGATACGGCCCATGAACCAGTAGTCGCCGTCCTCGTCGCGCTTGCAGCCGTCGCCGGCCAAATACTTGTGCGGGAGCTTCGACCAGTACGTCTCCTTGTAGCGCGCGTCGTCGCCGTAGATTCCGCGCAGCATCGCCGGCCACGGCCGCGTCAGCACGATGTAGCCTCCGCCGCCGAGCGGAACCGACTCACCCTTGTCGTTCACGAGATCGGCCGCAATGCCGGGGAACGGTTTGTTCGCCGAGCCGGGCTTGAGCGTCGTGATCCCGGCCAGCGGCGTGATCATGATCGCGCCGGTCTCGGTCTGCCACCAGGTGTCGACGACCGGGCAGCGTTTGCCGCCGATGTGCTCGTAGTACCACATCCACGCTTCAGGATTGATCGGTTCGCCGACGCTTCCCAGCAGCCGCAGTGACGACAGGTCGTGCTTTTCGGGATACTGCGTGCCCCACTTCATGAAGGTGCGGATCGCGGTCGGCGCCGTGTAGAGGATGGTGACCTTGTAGCGCTCGACGATCTCCCAGAGCCGGTCCTTGTCGGGGAAGTCCGGCGTGCCTTCGTAGATCACGCTGGTCGCGCCGTTGCACAGCGGCCCGTACACGATGTACGAGTGTCCGGTGACCCAGCCGATGTCGGCCGCGCACCAGTACACGTCTTTGTCTTCCTTCAGGTCGAACACGAGCTTATGGGTCGCGGTGACGCCGGTGAGATAGCCGCCGGTGGTGTGCTTGATCCCCTTTGGTTTCGCGGTCGTCCCGGACGTGTACAGCAGATAGAGCAGATCTTCCGCGTTCATCCGCTCCGGTTCGCACGTCGAGGGCTGATCGCGCACGACGTGGTCCCACCACACGTCGCGCCCCGCATACATCGCGACCGGATCGCCGACGCGTTTCGCAACGACGACGTGCTTCAGCGACGGCATGCCCTTCGCGATCGCCTCGTCGACGTTCGCCTTGAGCGGCACCTTGTTGCCGCGCCGCCAGCCCTGGTCGGCGGTGATGATCGCAACGCACTCGCTGTCGTTGACGCGGTCGACGATCGAGTCGGGCGAGAAACCGCCGAAGATCACCGAGTGCGCCGCGCCGATCCGCGCGCAGGCCAGCATCGCTACCGGCAGCTCGACGATCATCGGCATGTAGATCGCGACGCGGTCGCCTTTCTTGACGCCGAGCTTGCGCAGCCCGTTGGCGAAGCGGCAGACCTCGTCGAGCAGCTGGCCGTAGGTGACCGTCCAGCGGTCGCCGGGCTCGCCCTCGTAATAGTACGCGACCTTGGCCGCCTTGCCGGCGCGCACGTGGCGGTCGAGCGCGTTTACCGACGCGTTGAGCTCCCCGTCGGCGAACCACGTCGCGAACGGCTCGTTCCACTCGAGGACCTTGGTCGGTGGGGTCATCCACTCGAGCTGGTCGGCCCACGACTTCCACCAGGCCTGGTAATCGCGCTCGGCCTCTTCGTAGATCCCCGGCTTCGCGTTGGCTTGCGCCGCGAACTCGGGCGGCGGCGGGAAGCGGCGTGCTTCGCTCAAGAGCGCTTCGATGGCATCGCTTTGCGTCGGCGTCGACATGGCCGCGGGATTCGTTTTCGCCGGGAAGCAACCTCGCGCCGCGCCCGGCGCTATGAGCCGGCACCCTGCCTGCCGAATGAGGAAGAAATGGTCCGCTGGATCGACGGCTTCTACGGCGGCCTGATCGCGGGCGTGACGAGCGCGCTCTTCTACGCGGTCGTCGCGGTCGCGTGGCTGCACGAGGTCACACTCGACGGCTTCTTCGCGCAGGCCGCCCAGGCGCTGCCGCCGTTCCACGGTGCGCCGCCCTCCTGGGCGCTGGTCGGGTTGGGGGTCGTCCTCTACTTCGCGCTGGCGGCGGCCTTCGGGATCGTCTACGCGCTGCTGGCTCGCCGCCTGCAATCGATGTGGCGGGCGCCTACCTCGGTCGCTTGGGGCCTCCTCTACGGCCTGCTGGTGTGGTGGGCGATCAACGACGTGCTGGTCCCGCTCACCGGCGCGGTCCAGGCGCAGCCGCTCTGGGAGGGTCTGGTGGGGACGGTGATCTTCTACGGGGTCGTGCTCTCCGAGCTCACCACGGTCGCTCACCGCCGCGAAGCGAGCGCGGCGCCTTGACCCTCGACGGCCGGGGTGGTACGCTACCGTGAAGCCTGGCACTCTGTCTGGCGGACTGCCAACGGTGCTGATCCGGTGAACGACAAGCTCCTCGAGCTCGACAAACGAAAGGCCTTCATCCTCGCGACCGTCGTGTATGAGTACATCAACACGGCGGAACCGGTCGGCTCCGTCACGCTCACCCAGAAGTACAACTTGGGCGTGTCGTCGGCGACGATCCGCAACGAGATGGCGGAGCTGGAGGCGGGCGGCTACCTGGTTCAGCCGCACACGTCGGCCGGGCGCGTCCCTTCGGACGCCGGCTACCGCACCTACGTCGACCGCCTGATGGCGCCCGAGACGCTCACCAAAGACGACTCGCGGCGCATCCGCGATCAGTTCCGCGAGGCGTCGACCGAGCTCGCCGACGTGATCGACCAGACGACGCGCCTGCTCTCCGGGCTCTCGGGGAACCTGGCGATGGCGATCGCCCCGTCGCGCGATACGCACGCTTTCAAGCACGTCCAGCTCATCTGGCTTTCGGCGCGCACCAGTCTGGCGATCGTGGTGACCTCGGGCGGCGTTGCTGCACAGCGTGTCTTCGAGTGGTCGACCGACGTCAACGCGGACGACTTGACGCGCCTCTCCAACGCGCTCAATTCGCGGTTCGGCGGGCGCGTCATGGAGGACATCGGCGCGACCGAGATCGACGCCGTCTCCGCCGAGCTCGGCGTGAGCGCGGAGATCGGCGACGCCGTGCGAACGGTGTTCGCCACCGCACGCGCGACCGACGAGCCCGAGATCGCGGCGGCGGGTGCGCAGAACTTGCTCGATCAACCCGAGTTCCACGACCTGCGCAAACTGCGCGCGATCCTGCGCATCGTCGAGGAGCAGCGAACCCTCTACGACCTGATCGCCGACGAGCTCACGGCGGAGAGCGCATCGACGCCGGATGGCGCGCCGCACGTGCGCATCGGTCACGAGCTGCGCGCCGACGAGCTCGCCGAGTGCAGCGTCGTCACCGTGCCATATCGCTTCGGCGACCGCGGCGTCGGCATGCTGGCGATCCTCGGACCGCGGCGCATGCCCTACGGCCGCCTCATCGCGCTCGCGTCGGGGACGGCCCGCTCGCTGGGCGAGCACCTCAACGACGTCGAGATACGGTAAGTGCCCACCGACTTCTATAACGTTCTCGGCGTCGCACGTGATGCTGACGAGAGCACCATCAAGCGCGCCTATCGCCAGCTCGCCCGCAAGTACCATCCCGACGTCGCTACGGACAAGGCTGCGGCCGAGTCGCACTTCAAAGAGATCAACGAAGCGTACGAGGTGCTCTCGGACGCGCAAAAGCGCGCGAACTACGACCGGTTCGGACACGCCGGCGTCAACGGCGGGGCGAGCGAAGCCGGCTTCGGTCCGTTCGGCGGCGAGGGCTTCGGCGACATCTTCGACATGTTCTTCGGCGCTGCGCGCGCAGGCGCCGCGCAGCAGCGGCGCAACGGTCCCTCGCGCGGCAGCGACCTGCGCTACGACGTCGAGATCTCGCTCGAAGACGCGTTCGCGGGGACGACCCGCGAGGTCACGTTCCGCCACCTGGCGACGTGCACGGCTTGCCGGGGCAACGGCGCCGAGCCGGGAACGCTGATCGTACCCTGCGACCGCTGCAGCGGCACCGGAATTCAGCGTCAGGTTCGCCAGACGCCGCTCGGCCAATTCGTCACCCAGACGACGTGCTCGAAATGCGCGGGCGACGGGCAGATCGTGCAGACGCCGTGCGCGGTCTGCCGCGGGCGCGGCCGCGTCGAGCGGGAGAAGGCGCTGCAAGTGCGGATCCCGGCCGGCGTCGACGACGGCTCGCGGATCAAGATCACCGGCAGCGGCGAGGCCGGGATACGCGGCGGACCGGACGGCGATCTCTACGTGTACCTCAGCGTCGCCCCGCACCGCGTCTTCCGGCGCGACGGCCTCGACGTGATGATCGACGTGCCGATCTCCTTCCCGCAAGCGGCGCTCGGCGGCGACATCAGCGTGCGCGCGCTCGACGGCGAGCTCGTCCTGACGCTGACGCCGGGGACGCAGAGCGGCTCGCAGTACCGCGTGCGCGG
>CALEOJ010000159.1 GCA_937910425.1 uncultured candidate division WPS-2 bacterium | reverse complement strand
TCGCCGACAACGTCGGCGACAACGTCGGCGACTGCGCCGGCATGGCGGCCGACCTCTTCGAGACGTACGCGGTCACCACGATCGCAGCGATGCTGCTGGGCCACCTGCTGTTCGGCAAGACGCTCCCAGGCGCCGTGACGTTTCCGCTGATCCTCGGCGCGGTCTCGATCGTGGCGTCGATCATCGGCACGCTGTTCGTTCGCATGGGCAAGAACGCAGCGCCCTCGCCCGCCAAGATCATGGGCGCGATGTACAAGGGGCTGATCGTCGCCAGCCTGATCTCGGCGGTCGCGTTCTACTTCGTCGCGAACGCGCAGTTCGCCGCCGGTATCGCCCTGCCGAACGGCCAGATCGTCGGCACCTGGGGGATCTTCGTCTGCGCGCTGGTCGGGCTGATCGTGACCGGACTCATCACCTTCATCACCGAGTACTACACGGGCACGCAGTACGGTCCCGTCAAGCAGATCGCGCAAGCGTCGACCACCGGACACGCGACGAACATGATCGCGGGTCTGGCGATCTCGATGCAGTCCACGGCGCTGCCGGCGCTCGTCATCGTCGTCGGTATCCTGGTCGCGTTCTCGTTCGCCGGATTGTACGGCGTCGGGATCGCGGTCATGGCGATGCTCTCGATGGCGGGCATCATCGTTGCGATCGACTCGTTCGGTCCCATTACCGACAACGCGGGCGGCATCGCCGAGATGGCGGATATGCCCGCGAGCGTTCGCGGCGTCACCGACCCGCTCGACGCGGTCGGCAACACGACCAAAGCCGTCACCAAGGGCTACGCGATCGGTTCGGCCGGTCTCGCGGCGGTCGTGCTGTTCGCCTCGTTCGTGAAAGAACTCAGCGACCGCTGTGCGGCGGACACGTCGCTCGCCTGCGCGACCAACCACGTGACGTTCGGCCTGGAGAGCCCCTGGGTTCTGTGCGGCCTGATCGTCGGCGGCGCGCTGCCGTTCGTGTTCGCTTCGCTCTCGATGCAGTCGGTCGGCCGCGCCGCCGGCGCGGTCGTCGAGGAAGTCCGCCGTCAGTTCCGCGAGATGCCCGGCATCATGGACGGCACGCAGAAGCCGAACTACGGGACGACGGTCGACATCGTCACCAAGGCCGCGCTGCGCGAGATGATCGCGCCGGCGCTGATCCCGATCGGCGTGCCGATCCTGATCGTCGTCCTCTCGCTGATCGGCGTGCTCCCCGGCAACGCCGGCGCGCAGGTCATGGGCGGCGTGCTGGTCGGCGCGATCGTCACTGGAATCTTCGTCGCGATCTCGATGACCTCGGGCGGCGGCGCGTGGGACAACGCCAAGAAGTACATCGAGGACGGCCACCACGGCGGGAAGGGTTCGCTCGCGCACGCCGCGGCGGTCACTGGTGATACGGTCGGGGATCCGTACAAAGATACGGCCGGACCGGCGATCAACCCGATGATCAAAGTGCTCAACATCGTGGCGCTTCTGCTCGTTGGGTTCCTGGTTCACTAACCCTGTGGCGTAGTCGCGGGGGCGGCGCGCTATGGTTGTCGGGCACGCGGCCCTCGCACTTCGTGTGCGAGGGCCGCTACGTCTTCACATCGCTCTCGCGCATCCTGCGCTTCGCTCGTTCAGAGTGCCCGACAACCATAGCGCGCCGCCCCCGCGACATGGTCGGGATTGTGGGTCAGGCAGTGACTCGCAGGCTTTTGGTCGGCGGGGGTCGTGGCGGAAATTTCGCCCTGACGTCGTTGTCACCCTGAGCTTGTCGAAGGGTGCGGGTGCCGGGCCACAACGTCTGTCATCGTGAGCTCGCCCGTTGTCACCCTGAGCTTGTCGAAGGGTGCGGGTGCTGGGGCACACTCGTTGTCGAAGGGCGGGGGCGTGACTGGTTCGGAGATTCTTGCGCTGTACGATGCGGAGATGCGGGCGGACCCGCCGCGTTCTGCGGGCGTGTGGTACGAGTGGGATGGCGACGTGGTTCGGTCGGTTGGCCTTTGGAACGTCGTCATGTATTGGTGTTTGTCGGAGGCTGATGCTGATTCGGCGATTGCGGAACAGGCGGCGCGTGCACGGTCGGCGGGCGAAGCGCTGGAGTGGAAGGTGTACGATCATGACGTGCCGCCCGCGATCGGGCGCATGCTCGAGCGTGCGGGGTTCGTCGCGGATCCGCGCGAGACGCTGATGGTGCTCGACTTGGCGCGCGGATTGCCGGACGACGCGGTTCGCGCAGGGGTTGAGATTCGCGCGATCGTCGATGAGGCCGGCGTTGGCGATTTCTGTTCGGTCAGCGATGCGGCGTTTGGGAGACACGACCTGGTGAAGGCTGAGGTCTACGTTCGTTCGCTCGGAGATTCGGCGCTGACACTCTTCGTCGTGTATCGCGACGGGACGCCGGTCTCCAGTGGGCGGCTGCAGCTGCCGCCTGGGCGTTCGTTCGCGAGTATGTGGGGCGGGGGGACGGTGCCCGGGCAACGCGGGCGCGGGATGTATCGTGCGCTCGTCTCGCACCGTGCGCGCGAAGCGCGCCGGCGTGGCTATCGGTACCTCACCGTCGATGCCGCAGTCATGAGCCGGCCGATCCTGGAGCGCTTGGGGTTCGCGCCGCTAACGGGGATTACGGGGTACGTGCTGCGCCGAGGTGCGTAGCGATACCGCTTCGCCTAGCTGGCGGCGGCGGCGATCGTGGAGTCGAGCAGCGCGGAGACGGCGTCGGCGCCCATCGGGCGGTAGAAGTGGAACCCTTGGGCGTACTCGCAGTCGAGCGCGATCAGCTCTTCGGCTTGGCGCGGCGTCTCGACGCCCTCGGCGACGACGTCGATCCCGTACGAGCGCGCGAGCTGGATCAGCATGCGCACGATCGGCGCGCTGCCGAGACCGCCGTCTTTGCTCTCGACGAACGAACGGTCGATCTTCATCGCGTCGAACGGGAGCTGGTGGAGATAGCGCAGCGAGGAGTAGCCGGTTCCGAAGTCGTCGATGCAGAGGTGCACGCCGGTCGCGCGCAAGCGCGCGAGCGAACCGAGCGAGAGCGTGTTCGAGCGGATCACTGCACTCTCGGTGATCTCGAGGACGATGTCGTCGGACGAAAGCCCGAAGCGGCGCAGGTTGCGGGCCACGAACGCGTCGAGGTCGGGCTCGAGCACTTCCTGGACCGAGAGGTTGATGTGCATGCGCAGGTCGAGCGCCGGCGCGTGGCGCCGCCAATCCGCGAGACGGCGGCATGCGTCGATGAAGACGAAGCGGCCGATCGGGACGACCAGTCCGACTTCCTCGGCCAGCGGGATGAATTCTCCGGGCAGAACTTGGCCGGTCGCATTGTGCCAGCGGACCAGCGCCTCGAAGCCCATCAAGCGCTGATCGGTGAGCCGGACGATCGGCTGGTACTCGACGTAGAACTCTTCGTTCTCGATCGCCTTCCGGAGATCGCTCGTCAGCGCGAGACGGCGCGCCGCTGCGAAGTGCATGTGGTGGTCGAAGAAGGCGTGGCGACCGCGGCCGAGCGATTTCGCGTGGTACATCGCGGTGTCGGCGTTGCGCAGCACCTCTTCGATGCGCTCTTCGGTGGCTTCGATCACGGCGATCCCGATCGAGGCGGTGTTGTAAACCGCGCGGCCCTCGATCAGCATCGGCGCGACGAGGGCTTCCTGGATCGCCTCGACCGCGTCTTGGACCTGGCCGAGGTCGTGGCGGTGCGCGAGCAGCAGCGCGAACTCATCCCCGCCGATGCGCGCGATGAAATCCTCGGGGGTGACGGTCGCGCGCATGCGGTCGGCGACCGCGATCAGCATCGCGTCGCCGGCCATGTGCCCGAGCGAGTCGTTGATCGACTTGAACTCGTCGAGGTCGACGAACAGCACCGCGAACACGCGCTCGGGACGCGAGCGCGCGTGCTCGAGCGTCGCCGCGAGCCGCTCTTGAAAGAACTGGCGATTCGGCAGTCCGGTCAACGCGTCGTGCGTCGCCTCGTGGCGCAGCCGGGCTTGGTTCGCCTCGAGCAGCCGCCGGCGCTCGACCTCCGCCCGATGCGCCTGCGCGTTCGCCAGCGCGAGTCCCATCAGGTTGACGAAGAGCTGCAGCCCGCGCAGGGTGTCCCGGGTCGGGATCTTCCCGTCGGCCGGACCGTCCGGGCTCAAATAGCCGATCATCTCGCCGTCCGAGTCGCGCAGCACCAGACAGATCGAATCCCGTTCGTGCCAGGCCTCGGGCGTCTCGCGCGGCGAGTCGCGCTCGGCCTCGCTGGCGTAGATCGCCCGGTCCCAGTGGAACTCGCGCTCCGCCGGGATGTAATATGCGTTCTCGAAGACTTCGAAGTGCGGCGCCAGAACGGCCAAGATATCGGCCTTGGCGACGCGCTCGTTCTTCCGCTCGACGAGAATCGGCTCGGGATAACCGAGCAGCACCCGCCGGGTCATCTCGCCGGTCTGGTTGCCGTCGGCGAGGACGATGGTGACGTACTGGAATCCGAATAGGTCGGCCACCCCGCGAGCGATCGACTCCAGCGCGAGATCGAGCTCACGCAGGCGTAAGATATCCCGCGTGATCTCGAGGACGCGCTCGAAACGACGCTCAACCGGCATTCCTTCAAGGTATCGGCGCGGCGAGGGCCGGTCCCTAGCGCCGGATCGGCCGTCTCACAATGCCACCCAGTGGGCACTTGCCCCGCCTACCGTCGGGCCATGGAGTCTTACCTCTGCCCCGACTGCAGCGCCGGGCACGACCAACCCGGCGAAGCGACCCTCGGTCACCAGGTCCGCTGCCTCGACTGCCAGATCGAGATCGACCTCGCCCTCGAGCTCAGGTTCATGCCGATCCCGCAGGTCGCCGCCTAGACCGTACCGATCCCCTCGAAAGTGACCCAGGAGATCCGCGTCCCGGCCTATCGGCGCTCCACCTTTCAGGTAGCGCTCTTGATGTTCGCAACGTTCGGGCTCTACGTCTTCGTCTGGGCGTTTTACATCCGCCGAGCCTGTGCCGCACTTTTGGAGCAGGAAGACCAACCGCTCTGGAAGAGCATTGCGCTCATCGTTCCCCTCTTCAACCTGTTCTTGATGTTCGATCTCGGGAAGAAGATCCAGGGCGTCGGGTGGCGGGCCGACCCCAAGCACGAAGACGGTTCGTTGCCGTGGCTCGGCGTCTCGGTCTTTTTCTTCAACGTCGCGGCCAGGCTGAAGGCCGACTTTGCGTACGTCGGTTTGCTGGGCTTCGTTCCGATCGCGCTGATGCACCAGCAATTCTCGCGTGCGCAGGTCGCGCTCATCGGTGAAGCCGGAACGCCGACGCGGCTGCACTGGCTCGAATGGATCGTCATCGTCCTCGGCGGTGGCTTCTGGTCCTTCGTAACCTTCGGATATGCCAAATCCGTCGTCGCCGTCGGAATCGCCGAACCGCACGAGCGCGCGTGGTTCTTCTCCTGTTTCGGCGTTGCGATCGTGCTGCTCGTTCTCTTCGCGTTCTTCAGTAGGCGCGCGATCGCGGCCAGTCTGGCGATGCACGCCGATCCTTCCACGGATCGCATCGCCCCGTACAGCGCGACTTAGTCCAACAGCGCCAGCGCGCGGTCGGGCGTGGCGAGCTGCTCGGTGGTGCACTGCCGCGGCGACTTGTCGGGTCGCCAACGAACCGGGCGCGTCCCGTGGCGGATCCGTCCGCCCGTGACCTGATCGAAGGCGACCTCGAGCACGAGATCGTGCTTCAACTTCACGTAGCTGCGGTCGCGGTCCGGATCGCGGCTCCAGCGGCTCGGCGCTGCATCCGGAGCCGCACCGTCGAAACCCGGCTCGCCGACGTACGGGCGCAGACGCTCGATGAGCGCGCGTTTCTCGTCGGCGGCGAATGCGCTGCAGAACCCGATATAATCGAGGGACCCGTCGTCGTCGTAGAGGCCGAGCAGGAGCGATCCGACCTGCGTCGTCGAGCCCTTCGCGTAGCGGAAACCTCCGACGACGCAGTCCGCGGTGCGCACGCGTTTCACTTTCACGGCCGCGTCGCGGCTGCCGCTGGCGTACTTCGCGTCGACCCGCTTCGCGATCACGCCGTCGAGGGCGCCGCCGACGCGCGCGAACCAGTCGTCGACCACGCGCCGGTCGCGCGTCGCCGGCGAGAGGCGTAGCGTCTCCCCGTCGAGCTGTCCGGCGAACCGTTCCAGCCGCTCGCGCCGCTCGGCGAGCGGCAGATCGACCAGGTCGCGGCCGTCTTCGGCGAGCAGGTCGAAGATCAGGTACCAGGCCGGTGTGGCCTTGGCCAGCATTGCGACGCGGGAAGCCGCCGGATGGATCCGCTGTTGCAAGGCGTCGAACGAGAGCGCGCCGGCGAGCGGTACCACGAGCTCGCCGTCGAGCACGTATCGCGCCGTGCCCAGCCGCGCGAGCGCGTCGACGATCTCCGGAAAGTACCGACCCAGCGGCTGACCCGCCTTCGACTGCAGCGCGACGTCGCCGCCCTCGCGGAACGCCAGGCAGCGGAAGCCGTCCCACTTGGGCTCGTACTGCCACAGCGGCCCGTCGGGGACGTCCGCGACGGCGCGCATCTCCATGGGCGGATAGCCGAACGGGATCACGGAGAGGTCCTACCCTTCAATAGCGGTGCCGTTCCGGCCGAATGAAGGAAGGGAGGTACCTCTTGGGCAGCTTTGAGTGGTGGCAGCGGTCGCGCGCGGCGCGGATCCTCGTCGTGACGGCGGCGGTCTTCCTCGCGTTCGCAGCGGTCCTGCTGTACGTGGTCCGCCGCGACGTGGCGCAGACCGTCGAGGGCGAGATGCGCGCCCGGGTCGCGACCGCGGCCGAGGTCATGCGCGGGTTTCTGGCGGCGAACGGTGACGCGCAGCTCACGCCGGGCGGTAAGCTCGCCTTCGGCGACGTCGTGGCCGACGGTGACAACGCGCTCGTCGACCGGGTCAAGGAGGTCACCGGCGCCGACGCCATCGTGTACCACATCAAAGGCGGGAAGCCGATCGCGGTCGCCTCGACGTTGATGCACAGCGGCAAGCGGGTGTTGGGCGAAGACCTCGCCGGGCCCGCGCGCGAGGTCGTCAAGAACGATCGCGACTTCGACGGCACCGGTCGTATCGAAGGCCGCCCCTATGCCAACCACTACGCCGTCGTCCGCGACAACTTGGGCGAGCCGATCGCGATCCTCTACGACGGCATACCGATGGACAGCATGAACGACGCCATCTCGCGCGCGTTCTCGTGGATCTTCGTGACCGCGGTCAGCGCCATCGTGGTCGTCCTCCTACTGCTGTGGATGATCGTCCGCCCGCTCTCGTCCAATGCAAAGGCACTCGCCCGCGACGCGGAGGCCCTGGCCGAGGGTCGCATCGACGACGTCGTCTCGAAGCCCGGCCCCGACGAACTCGGCCGGGTCGCCGCGTCGTTCCGGCGAATCGTCGCATACCAGCGCGGGCTGGCCGAGCACACCGAGGCGATCGCCGACGGCGACCTCTCCCGGAACGTCGTCGAAGCGGGCGCAGCGGACCGGCTCGGCCACGCGATCGCACGCATGACCGGCACGCTGCGCGAGGTCGTCCTTGCGCTTCAAGACTCGTCGGCCGAGCTGGCGGAACACGCGCAGGCACTCGACCTGGCTGCCTCGCGCTCGGCGGAAATCGTCGGCGGTGTCGGCGTCGCCGTCCGCGAGCTCGCCTCCGGATCGTCCGACCTCTCGACCGCCGCGGAGACCTCCAACGTGATCGTGCGGCAATTCGAAGCCGCGATCGACGGGATCGCGCGCGGCGCGATCGACCAGGCGATGCAGGTGCGCACCGCTTCGGGCGACGCGCAACGCATGGCCGGTGACGTCGAGCGCGTCGCGCAGATCACCTCCGACCTGGCGGCCGCGGGTCACGGCACCCGCACCACGGCGCAGAGCGGCGCGAAGGCGGTGAGCGAGACGATCGACGACATGCGCGCGATCCAGCGCGGCGTCGCCGACGCGGCGGCGAAGATTCGCGAGCTCGGAGAGATCTCGGCGCAGATCGGGGTGGTCGTCGAAACGATCGACGCGCTGACCGATCAGACGAACCTGCTCGCACTGAACGCTGCGATCGAAGCCGCCCGCGCCGGCGAGCACGGCCGCGGCTTCGCGGTCGTCGCGGACGAGGTTCGCAAGCTGGCCGAGTCGGCATCGCTGCAGACGAAGGAGATCGGCGGGCTGATCGTCGAGGTGCAGCGCCGCACTCGCGAGGCGGTCGGCGCGGCCGAGGCGGGCGCCGCGATCGCCGACGGCGGTACGGCGAAGGTCGGTGCGGCCAGCGCCGCGCTCGACGACATCATCGCCGCCGTCGACGGCACCGTCGCACGGGTCGGCGACATCGCGGAAGCGATGCGCGAGATGGCCGAGGGCGCGCGCAACGTCGGATCCTCGATGGACTCGATCAACGCCGTCGTCGAGCAGAACTCCACCGCGACCGAAGAGATGGCCTCGCAGACCGGCGAGCTCGCGCGCGCGATCGGGGCGATCGCGGCGACCGCCGACGAGAACGCCCGCAACACCAGCGAGGTCTCCTCGTCCGCGGCACGCATGGAAGACGACGTCACGCGCGTGCGGGCCGAGGCGTTCACGCTCGACGCGACGGCGCGCCGGATGCAGGAGCTGGTCAGCCGGTTCCGGCTTGCGCGGGCCCCGAAGCCCCGCGCCGCCGAGGTGCCCGAGACCCCGGTCCTGGAGGCGCGAGAAACCGTTCGAGTTTGAGCCGCCCGGCCGGCTTCTTCAACGGCGCCCAGAGGTCGCCGACGCGGACGAACCGCTCGCGCACGTTGTCGAGCCGAAAATCGCCGATCTCGCAGCCGGCCTCGATCTCGTCCCACGTCACCGGCGTCGAGACCGTCGCATCCGGCTTGGCCCGCACGGAGTAGACCGAGGCGAGCGTCTTTCCCCAGGCGTTCTGGTTGTAGTCGACGAGGACGCGGCCGGACGGACGCTTCGCGATGCGGTACTCCGCGGTGATCACGTCCGGATGCAACCGCTCCATCGTTTGCGCGAATGCTTTGGCGAAGGTCCAGACGTCCTTTTGGCGCGGGCCGCGCTCGATCGGTACGTAGACGTGGATCCCCGACGAGCCTGACGTTTTCGCGTAGGCAGGGATGCCGAGCTCGTCGAGCGCCTCGTGCACGTTGAGCGCGACCTTGCGCACGGTGGCGAACGACGTGCTGCCGTCCTTCATCGGGTCTAGGTCGAAGTGCAGGTAGTCGGGCCGGTCGGTGTCGTCGCAGCGCGAGTACCACTCGTTGAGATCGATGCAGCCCAGGTTGACGAGCCACAGCAGGCTCGCCAGATCGTCCACGATCGGGAAGGCGATCACGCTGCCGGAGCCGTGCTCGATCGAACACGTGCGCAGCCACGGCGGCGCGTTGGACGGCGTCCGCTTCATGTAGAAGAAATCGCCGGCCGCCCCGTTCGGATAGCGCTTCATGACCTGCGCGCGGTCCTGCATGTAGGGCACCAAGAACGGCGCCACGTCGGCGTAGTACTGGAGCAGATCGCCCTTGGTCGCGCCGGTTTGCGGGAAGAACACCTTGCCGAGGTTCGTGAGCGCGACGTCCTTGCCGTCGGGGTGCACGACGGCGTCCCGCACGTGGGGGATCGGGAACCGTCCGGGCTCAATCTTCGAGCTTGTGTTTCGAGTCATCACGTGCAATCTCAACGGCATTCGGGCTGCGGCACGCAAGGGCTTCTTTGCTTGGATGGACGCTCAGGACCCCGATCTCGTCTGCCTGCAAGAGACCAAGGCGCAGGAGCATCAGCTGCCGCCCGAGGCGCTCGACCTCACCCGCTACACCTCCGCCTTCGTGGACGCGCAGAAGAAAGGGTACAGCGGGGTCGCGATCTACGCGAAGCGGCCGCCCCAGCGCGTCGTGCGGGGCCTCGGCATGGAGGACATGGATGCCGAGGGCCGCTTCGTCCGGATGGATTTCGAAGGGCTCTCGATCGCGTCGCTCTACGTGCCGTCGGGAACGAGCGGGCCGGCGCGGCAAGCGGTCAAGGAGAACTTCCTCGACCGCTTCATCGCCAACCTCGCCCAGATGAAGAACGAAGGGCGCCCGTTCCTGATTTGCGGCGACTACAACATCGCGCACTTGGACATCGACGTGTTCAGCGTCAAGTCGTGCACGGGGGTCACCGGCTTCCTGCCGCAAGAGCGCGTGTGGATGGATGACGTGCTGAACCGCGTCGGCTGGGTCGATGCGTTTCGCGTCGTCAACAAGGAACTGAAGCAATTCACCTGGTGGTCGGGCTGGAAAGGCGCGTGGGAGAAGAATCTGGGCTGGCGCATCGACTACCAGCTGATCACACCGAACCTGGCACCGCGCGTGCGCACGGCGTCGATCTATCGTGGCGAGCGCTTCTCCGATCACGCGCCCGTCACGATAGACTACGACCTCTAGCTCGCCTCAGGACTTCTTTCGCTTCGGAACTTTCTTCCCCGACGCCCGCGCCTCGGAAAGCCCGATCGCGATGGCCTGCTTGCGGCTCTTGACCTTGCCGCCCTTGCCGCCGGGTCCGCTGCGCAACGTGCCGCGCTTGAACTCGTGCATCTCCTCGCGGACGCTCTCACTCGCCGCAGGGCTGTATTTCCGTCGCGACGTGCTCTTCTTGCGCGACGTGGCCTTCTTGCGGGCAGTCGTCTTCTTGCTGGCGGAGCTCTTCTTCGCCGCACTCTTGCGGGGCGTGGTGGTCGAACGGGTCGCCATCGGCAATCCTCCCTTGCAGACGGAATACCCGCGTTCGCACTCCGTCGAACGCGCACGCGGCCGTTAGGCGGGAACCCGTCTTAGCCGGACTGGCCGATCCAGGCCGGCGAGCCCGTGAGGCGCACGACGTCGACGACGTACTCGACGGCGGTGGCGACACAGGCGTCGGCGTCCCGGTGCTCGGTGTCGAGGACGATGTCCGGCGCGGTCGGCACATCGTACGGTGCGTCGACCCCGGTGAATCCGGTGATCTCGCCGGCGCGTGCACGCTTGTAGAGGTTCTTCGGATCGCGTGCCTCGCACGTCGCGACCGACGCCGCGACGTAGGCCTCGCGAAACGCGTCGCCGACGATCGACCGCGCGCGGGCTCGTTCCGCGGCGGACGGCGAAACGAGCGATATCAACGTGATCGTCCCGGCGTCGGCCATCAGCTTTCCAAGTTCGGCGACGCGGCGGACGTTTTCGCGCCGTCCATCCTCGGAAAAGTCGAGGTCGCTCGTGAGCCCCGAGCGGAGCGTGTCGCCGTCGAGCGCGTACACGTGGTATCCGCGCCGAAAGAGTTCACGCTCGACGCGCATTGCGATCGTGGTCTTCCCGGACGCGGGAAGCCCCGTAAGCCAGAAGACCATTCCGCGGTGGCCGTTGCGCTGCGCGCGCGCCGTCGCATTCACCAGATGCGAGGCCGCGAACACGTTGGCTCCGAGGGGCTGCAGCTTCGTCGCGTGCGCGGCGGCGACCGGAACCCCGCCGCGCACGATCGCGCAGCGCTCGTCCTGGTCGAGCGCGAACGGCACCATCGTCTGCAGCGCCAGCGAACACACCATCCCGCGCGAGGCGACGCCGTGCTCGGCCGGCAGCAGCGTACGCGGATCGAAGGGGTCGAGCACGGCGACGATCCGCGCAGAGACGTCGGCGCTTCCGGCTCGCAGCCGCACTGTCTCCTCGACGTGCGGCGGTTCGCGGTCGAACCAGCAGGCACGCACCGTCAGCGCACGCACCGTGACGGGCGGGTCGTCGTCGTGCGAGAGGAGGTCGCCGCGGTCGACGTAGACCGGCTCGTCGAAGACAACGCCGACCGCAGCGCCGGGTCCCGCATCGTCGAGGTCGTGAGGCCAAGCACGCAGCGCGGCGACGCGCGCGGTCTTCTTGGACGGCGAGACGCGCACGAGATCGCCGACCGCGATACGGCCGCTTCGCACGGTGCCCGCAACGACGCGCTCGTCCCCGCGGCGGTAGACGTCTTGGACCCAGATCCGGAGCGGCTCTCGCTCCGCATCCTCGACCCGCGGCAGGATGGACGACAGCAACTCGGTCAGCACCGGTCCGTTGTACCAGGGCGTGCGTGCGGAGCGCGCAGCGATGTTGTCGCCGTCGCGCGCCGAGACGGGCACGATCGCGTCGACCGTCACGCCGACCGCTTCGAGCGCGGCACGCGCAGCCTCCCCGGCGGCGAAGACGCGCTCGGCGCCGGCACCCGTGTCGATCTTGTTCACCGCGACGATCACGCGACGGATGCTGAGCAGCCCCAACAGATAGACGTGGCGGAGCGTCTGGTCCTCGACACCGCGCTCGGCGTCGACGACGAGGATCGCGGCGTCGGCGTCGCTCGCGCCGGTCATCGCGCTCGCGAGGAACTCTTCGTGACCGGGTGCGTCGATGATCGTGAAGCGCCGGTCGCCGAGCCGGAACCACACGCGCGTCGTGTCGATCGTGACGGCCTGGTCGCGCTCGTCCTGCAGCGCGTCGAGCGCGAACGCCCATTCGGTTTGCAGCCCGCGGCGGCGACTGCTCGCGACGATCTCGTCGATCCGCGCCGCTGGCAACGAGCCGGTGTCGTGCAACAGCCGGCCGATCAGCGTCGACTTCCCGTGGTCGACGTGGCCGAGAACGACGATGCGCGCGTCGCGGCTCACATGTACCCCCCGGCGCGCAGGCGCTCGAATGAGGCTTCGGTCTCGTGGTCCATCGTCCGGCCCGCGCGCTCGGGCTCGAGCGTCGTCGCAAGCTCTTCGATGATCTCGTCGATCGTCGACGCGCTGCTCGCGATCGGCAGCGTGATGTTCTTCTCGCCGAGCGAGCGGTACCGCATCCCGTCGCGCGCGAGATAGAGCGAAACGATCGGGATCCCTTCGCGTTTGGTGTAGCGCCACACATCGAGCTCGGTCCAGGCGAGCAGCGGGTGCACGCGGACATGCCCGCCGTGCGGGACATCCGTCAACGTGTAACCCCAGAACTCCGGCGGCTGCTCGCGCACGTTCCAGCCGCCGTCGAGCGAGCGCGGGCTGACGATGCGTTCTTTCGCGCGCGTCGCCTGCTCGTCGCGCCGGATGCCGACGAACACCGCGCGATCTCCCTGACGCGCGAGCAGCGTTCGCAGGCCCTCGGTCTTGCGAGCCGCGGCGCGCGCCTGCGGCGGAAGGCTCTGATCGCACGATTCTTCGGGCGGACACGCCTCGACGCGCATATCGAGGTTCCACTCGCGCGCGATGCGGTCGCGGAACGCGTAGACTTCGGGCAGCTCCATCCCGGTGTCGAGCAGGACGACCGGCATCGGCACGACGCCCAGGAACGCCTTGCGCATCAGCCACAAGAGCGCCGTACTGTCCTTGCCCATCGACCACAACACGCTGCACGGCGCGAAGAAACGGTATGCGTCCCGAATGATCGAGATCGCCTCGCCCTCCAGCCTGTCCAAGTCTTCCGTACGTTCCCCTCCGACTCCGATGAGATGGGTGTTCGGCGCGGGAATAGGCGACGCCCCGGGGACCTGATAGGGCCGGGGCGACGTAGGACAGTGGGCTGATGTCCCGGCCACGATTGTCCCCCGACCGGCGGGATGTTCTAACATCGCCGGCGCCTTTAGCCAGGATTCGCCCGGTAGGGCAGGCCGCCCACACGAGCGTGAGGAAGCGGTTCGGCCCCTCTCGCCAGTGAGGCTCCACCCATGAGAAGACTGCTCTCGTCCGTCGCGATCGCGACGGCGCTCCTTCTCGGCTCGGTCGCTCCGGCCTCGGCCGGAATGCTGGTCGTCCCACTCCACGCGATCGGCGGCTCCGGGCAAAACGGGCGCGCCGTCCTGAACGATCTGCCGCCCATCGGCCCCGCGCCGCGGGTCAGCGTCTCGTCGACCGTCGGGAACGCACCGCCGCTGGCCGTCGAGCCCTCGCACATCCATCGCGGCGTCTGCGGGTCGCATGGCCCGATCCTGCGGCCGCTGCACAACGTCTTCCACGGCCAGTCGCCGACGACGATCGTCACCGGCTTCACGGTCGCGCAGTACCACGCGATGCACACCTACATCGACATCCACAAGCCGGGAGCGCCGCTCGTCATCCTCTCCTGCGGTAACGTCTAGCTCGACCGAGCTACCAGGCACGCGGCCTGCTCTATCAGAATCACCGCGCATGGACGAAGAAAGGTTCAATATATCGACGCGCAAGTTCCTCAAAGAGGTCGGCGTCACGTCCCAGCGTGAGATCGAGAAAGCGGTTCGGGAAGCGATTGCCGCCGGACGCCTCCGCGGCGACGAGAAGCTCGACGCGAAGATGACCCTCACGATCGAAGCGCTCGGCCTCTCGCACGAGATCGACGGCCACATCCACCTCGGCTGACGCGTCCACCGGCGAGGCACGATTCTTCGTGGCCATTGTTTCGTGTCTACGTTCTACGCGCGTGGTGCCGCAAATAATCCATGGCGCTTGAGAACCGTTCTGGTTTCTCTTCAAAGAGACCGGTCGCGGTATTGCACGCGTTGCATAAAAGGCCGCGGACTCTTCCCAACGCATGATCGTGATCGACACATACGTGGTGTAAGAAGGACGTTTCGTATCTGACCCGCTTTGCAGAAGGACATTCTTGCCACGGCCGACGGCATATGGCGCAGCAACCCCGTTGATCCTTCAGCATAAGCTCCAACGTCTCGATCGAAACGCCATATCGCCGCTTCACATGCTGGCGGCGCAGTTGTAACCGCCGCGCCTCGCTATTATGGTAGTATTCACGTGCCCGCCGATTACTGCACGGCATACATCGAGACGCCTGATTTCGCAGTATCACTTTTAGAGCACCACACTTTGCACAATTCGATGTGCGTTGTCTCGCCAAAGATTTCACCTCCGGCACTATGACAACGCTCTTGAGTGCCATACGCTCGGCACTCTTTGAAATTGAAAACCCCGCTTTGGACGTTGCCATAGCGGGGTTTCCATCGATGGTGCCGAGAGGGAGAGTCGAACTCCCGACACCTGGTTTTTCAGACCAGTGCTCTACCAACTGAGCTATCTCGGCGCGACCAACCCCGGTTCGGCGGGTTGTCCGCCTCCCCTCCCTATGGGATTGGCCGCGCCGAGCAGCGGCGTACACGCCGCGACCGGGAGCGGATGGCAGAACAGGAAGCCCTGCACCATGTCACAATCGAGCGCGCGCAGGCGGTCGAACTGCGCTTCCAACTCGACGCCTTCGGCGACGGTGCGTACGCCCAGGCCGCGCGCGAGCGTAGTGACCGCGCGGACCACGGCGCCGTCGAAAGCTCCGTTGGCGACGTCGGCGACGAAGCTGCGGTCGATCTTGAGCACGTCGACCGAAAAGCGCTTCAAGAACGCGAGCGAGGTGTACCCGGTACCGAAGTCGTCGATCGAGACGCGCACGCCGAGCGCGCGCAGCGCGTGCAGCAGACGCAGCGCGGCCGGCACGTCGCGCATGATGGAGGACTCGGTGATCTCAATTTCGAGGCACGAGGCTGCGACCTCGTACTTCGCGAGCAGCCGCCCGACGAGCGTGGGCAACGCGTCGCCGTCGAGCTGACGTGCCGATACGTTGACGCTCACCCTGATCGCCGGGATTCCGATATCGGCCCATTCGCGCACTTGCGCGATCGCGCGATCCATCGCCCACGCGCCGATCTCCTCGATCAGCCCGAACTCCTCGGCGACCGGGATGAAGCGATCCGGGAGCATCAGCCCGTGCACCGGGTGGCGCCAGCGCAGCAGCGCCTCGACGCCGGCGATCGCGCGGGTCTCGACGTCGTACATCGGCTGGTAGTAGAGCTCGAACTCGTTACGTTCGATCGCACCGTGCAGGTCACGGCGCGTGAGTACGCGTTCCAGCGACGAGGTCGAACCCGACGAACGGTACCAACGGACCATGTTGCGCCCCAGGCGCTTGGCCTCGAACACCGCCGCCTCGGCGTTACCGATCAGGGCCGCTACGTCGACCGCATGGTCCGGCGCGCTCGCGACGCCGACGCTCGCCGTCAGAAAGACGGGCTTCCCCGAAACCCAGAACGGCATTCCGAAGACCGCGATGGCAGCAGCAGCCGCGGCTCGCGCCGCGTCCGGCTCGTACTCCTTCTGCAGCAGAACGAACTCGTCGCCGCCAAAACGCGCGACGTATGCGTCGGGGAGCGCGTCGTGCAGCCGCGCCGCAACCTCACGGAGAACGGTGTCCCCGGCAGCGTGGTCGCCGAGTTCGTTGATGATTCGGAACCGATCGACGTCGAGGAACAGCACGGCGAGCGCGCAGCCGTCGCGCTCGCATTCCCTCAACGCGCTCTGCGCGTATCGCTCGAAGGCCGTCCGTTGCGGGAGGCCGGTGACGGGATCGGGCTCGTCGATCGCGCGGTCCCGTTTGCGCCGCAGCATCGCCGCGCGGGCGCCCTCGCGCAGCGCGCGGACGATCGCCGGACCCAGCCGGACCAGGTCGTCCGGCGCCACGACATCGGCCGCGCCCAGCGCGAACGCCTCGCGCAGCGCATGGTGCTCCAGCGCGGCGACGACCACGATCGCCAAATCTTCCCGAGCGAGCTGCAGCGCGCGCAGCAGATCGCGGTACGATCCGTCGGCGAATGCGGCCCCGACGAGCGCGACGTCGAGATCCTGGCTCTGGAGAATCTCCAGCGATCCCGCGATCGTCGCCGCGCTGCGGACCCCGAGCGAGACGTCCTCGCGCGCGGCCTCGGACCACCGAAGTGGGTCGTCCGTTTCGCCGGCTACCACGAGGGCTCGCACGTGCTTTCGCGCGATCCCTGCGCCGTCCGCATCCATGACGCTAGCTTTCTACCCAAACAGGCGAGCTAGCGCACCCGCGTTAACCCCTAAGACCGGCGGAACGTGTCGCACGTCACGCCCGGCGATGCGCTCGCCACGGCAGCGCGACGTCCTCGACCCAATCGACGATCGTCGCCAGCGCGAACCCGAGCAGCGAAACCGCAACCAGCGCTGCGTACAGCCGCTCGACGTCCAGTAGCTGCTGCGCGTTGAAGATCGCGAAGCCGAGCCCGACCCGCGTGAGCTGATATTCGGCCGCCACGGCCAGCACGATCGCGATACCGATGCTGAGCTTCACGCCCGCGTAGATGTTCGGCAGCGCGCCCGGCAGCAGCACGCGGAAGAAGAACGACATCGGCCGGATGCGGTACGCGCGCGCCACGTCGAGGTAGATCGTCTCGATCTGGCGCACGCCGGCCTCGGTATTGATCGCCATCAGGAAGAACACGCCGACCGCGACCGCGGCCCACTTCGCCGCCTCGCCGGTTCCGAAGATGAAGTAGAACAGCGGCAGGATCGCGATCTTCGGGATCGGGTAGAGCAGCGCGATCACCGGTTCGAAGTACGCCCGCACCCATTTGTTCATCCCCATTGCGAGCCCGACCACCGTCCCCGGGATCCCGCCGATCAGCAATCCCACCAGCAGCCGCGAGAGCGTCCAGGACGCGTTCGTCGCGAGCTCACCGCTCGCCGCGTATGCGATGAAGTTCGCCAGGATCGCGCTGGGCGGCGGAAACAGCCCCGGATTCAGGAACTTCGTCCACACCGCGACCTGCCACAGCAGCACCAGCGAGAGCGGCGCCGCGATCTTCAGCAGACGCGTCACCATCATCGCAACAGCTCCCAGATTCGCACGACGTGCGCGCCGAACGCTGGATCGCCGCGCAGGGTGACCGCGTCGCGCGGGCGCGGAAAAGCGATCGAAACGATCTCCTTCACGCGCCCCGGTCGCGCACTCAGCACGACGACGCGGTCGGCCAGGGTGACGGCCTCCTCGATCCCGTGCGTGACGAAGACGATCGTTTTGGGCGAGCGCTCCCACAGCCGCATCAGTTCGTTGGCGAGGCCGACACGTGTCTGCTCGTCGAGCGCGCCGAACGGCTCGTCCATGAACAGTACCGGCGGATCGGTGACGAACGCGCGCGCGACCGCGGCGCGCTGCTTCATCCCGCCCGAGAGCTCGTGCGGCCAGGCGCGCTCGAACTCGCTCAGCCCGACCAGATCGAGGACGTCGCGAACGCGCCGGTTCACCTCCGCCGCCGAGACGGTCAGCGAGTCGAACGCGAACTTGACGTTCTCGCCGACCCGCATCCACGGGAAGAGCGACGCCTCCTGAAACACCATCGCGCTCGGCAGCTCGTCGCCGCGCCCGCTCGCGCCCACGATCGCGATCCGTCCCGAGGTGGCGACGTCGAGCCCGGCCAGGATGCGCAGCATCGTGCTCTCGTCGCATTCGCTCGGCCCGACGACCACGACGAACTCGCTTTCGGCGATCTCGACGTTCACATCGTCGAGCGCCACCGTGCCTCCGGGGTAGCGCTTCGTCAGGTGCTCGACGGTGATCGAGGCCACGGCGGCGGTGTTCGCAGCGACGAACGCCGGACCTCGTTCGAGATCCGGCGCTCGGGGACTGGCGACGTTGATGGGGCTCGAACCCACGACCTCCGCCGTGACAGGGCGGCGCTCTAACCAACTGAGCTACAACGCCAGGCGAGATGGTGGGCACGGTTGGGATTGAACCAACGACCCCCCGCGTGTGAAGCGGATGCTCTCCCACTGAGCTACGCGCCCACAACCACTCGTTTTTTGGCGAACCGGCGTATTCTCTCCGACGAAGGCTCCCCCTGTCAACCGCTTGGGTAGAAGCTGGGCGATGCTGCCAGCCGAGGGTCCGGAGGCCGCGAAGGCGGCGGGTCTGCGCTACACCACCGATGCGATCCCCGGAATCCGCCGGGTGAAGCGGCGGGGCGGCTTTTCGTTCATCGACGCCGACGGCAAGACGATCACCGACAAGGGCGAGATCGCGCGGATCAAATCGCTCGCGGTCCCGCCCGCGTATACCGACGTCTGGATCTGCCCGTTGGCGAACGGCCACCTCCAGGCGACCGGCCGCGATGCTCGGGGGCGCAAGCAGTACCGCTATCACAAGCGCTGGCGAGCAGTCCGCGACGAGAACAAGTTCGACCGGATGATCGAGTTCGCGAAGGCGCTGCCGAACATCCGCGAAGCGCTCGCGCGGGACATCGCCCTGTCGGGAATGCCGCGCGAGAAGGTGCTCGCGACGATCGTCTCGCTGATGGCAAGCACCGCGATCCGCATCGGCAACGAGGAGTACGCGCGCGTGAACGACTCCTACGGGCTCACCACGCTGCGCGAGGAGCACGTCGACGTGAAAGGCGCCATGGTGCGCTTCCACTTCCGCGGCAAGAGCGGGAAGGAGCAGCAGATCGAGATCCGCGACAAGCGGATCGCGCGCATCATCAAGCGCAGCCAGGACCTGCCGGGCCAGCAGCTCTTCGAGTACCTCGACGACGACGGGACGCAGCACCCGGTGCGTTCGGAGGACGTCAACGAATACCTCAAAGCGATCGGGGACGGCGAATTCACCGCGAAAGATTTCCGCACGTGGGAAGCGACCATGATGTGCGCGATCGAGCTGGCGGCGCTCACGGCCGAAGAACAAACCCAGGCCGAGCGCAAGAAGTTCGTCACCGAGGTCATCACGAAGGTCGCCGCGCACCTCGGCAACACGCCTGCGGTGTGCAAGAAGTCATACGTCTATCCGGGCGTAGTCGACGAGTTAGTAAACAACGGCGCGCTGAAGCTGATCGAGAAGGCCGTCGCCAAAGCGTCGCCGCACGCCCTCGACCGCCACGAACGGGCCGTCGTCGCGCTGATCGAGCGGATCGTCAGCCGCGAGAGCCTGCCGCTGGCCGAGGCGCTCGCGAAATCGGTCCGCTCGGAACGCGCGAAGCGCAAGCGGGCGCCCGGCGACAAGAAAGCCGCCTAAAGGGTAACAGGCAGGCATGCGTACTCTTCTCATCGCCGCGGGGCTCGCGGCACTCATTCCCGTGACCGCCATGGTCGTGACGACCGCGCCCGCCCAGGCCGTACCCGTCGGTGCGTCGTGGGTCGAGGGCACACTCGTCCACATCTCGTCGGCCAACGTCAAAGTCAAAGACGACAAGACCGGCAAGGAGCTGAGCTTCCTGCTCGTCCCGCACTTCGATCAGATCTTCTCCGAGGACGGCAAGACCACGTATCAGATGAAGGCCTTGCACTCCGGGCAGCTGGTCAAAGTGTTCTACGACCAGAAGATGCTCGGCCAACGCCACGCCGACCGAATCCTGGTACTGAACCGCGTCCAAAAGGCGGTCAAAACGCAGAAAGGCTAAGCCTGCGATGCGGTCGGGAGCCGCGATGCGAAGGTCACGCTGTGACCGCCCGGCTCCCGCACCGTGATCTCGTGCATCCCGTAGAACGTCTTCCGGAGCGGGACGATCACGTCCGCGTCGGCGACCGCCGGCACCACGAGATCGACGTCGCTCACCGCGACGTACAAGCCGACCGCGCCGCGGCCTGAGATCGTCTCGTTGACGGCGCGCGCAGCGTCCGGTCCGACGTCCTCGATCACGCTCGCGTGGGACTGGATCATCACCTCGACGCCGTCCTTTTCCAGTATCGCGAAGCCGAGCTCGTCGCCGTCGGCGATCACCGTTGTCTGCACGAAACCGAGCCGGTCCCGAAAGAAGTCGCGCGTCGGCGCGACGCGCTCTACGATCAGGACCGGCGTGATCGATTCGTACCGAAGGTGTTCGTGCGGCATGACCGCCGCAGCTTCGGCTTCACCGTCACCCTGAGCCTGTCGCAGGCTCAGGGTGAGATGGGTGAGGTCAGCAGCCGCGCAGGGCGGGGCAAGGGGTCGCGGTCGGCGTCGGAGCCGGCGCGTCGACGGTCACCGGGATGGCGATCGAATCGGCCGAGCCATGGTGATCGCCGTCGTTATCGTGATGGTCGCCGTCGTGGTGGTCCTTGTCGCCGTCGTGGTGGTCCTTGTCACCGTCGCCTTCGGCCGAGCTCACCGTGACGGTGCAGGCGGCAGGTCCGGCGCCGTTCGGCGTGACCGTGATGACGCCGGCGCCCGGGTCGTGACCGTCGTGATCCTTGTCGCCGTCCTCGTCCACCGGCTTCGCCTTCAGCGTCGCGGGCGAGACGGCCGGGCAGTCCCCGGTACCCGCGATCGAGACAGTGAGCCAGCGGTCGGACTTCGACGCGATCGTGACGGTCTGCGGCGTCCCGGCCGCCGCCTGGGCGGCGGTGAACTCGAGGCTTGCCGGGCTCGCGGCGATCTCCGGAGCCGGGGTCTTCGCGGCCTGGTGGCTGGCGGTCGAGCGTGCCGCCGACTGCGCCGACTGGGCGGCGGACTGCGTCGCGGTACCACCCTGCGCCGGGAGAGCCGGCGGGCTCGCGGCACCGCCTTGGCACGCGGCGAGCATCGATGCGGCGGCGAGCGCCGTCAGAACACGAAAAGATGAACGCTGAAACACGGAAGCCTCCTTGCTCCCTCTCTTATCGGCTCGGACCGAACCGGGTTGGAGCCGGATCGCCGCGATCCGGATCACAGTCGGCGCTAGGCGTTCGCTACGCTAACCCGTACAAGTGGCCGTTCGTCGATCGGGAACTGGATCAGGAAACCGAACAGGGCGACGCCGAGCGAGACCACCCACATCAGGTTGTAGCTACCGGTCCGGTCGACGATCACCCCGCCCAGCCAGGCGCCGAAGAACGCCCCGATCTGGTGGACGAGGAACGCGACCCCGAACAGCGTCGAGACCCACTGCATCCCGAATTTCTCGGCGATCACGCCGCTGGTTGGCGCGACCGTCGAGAGCCACAGCAGCCCCATCGCGGCGGAGAAGGCGATCACCGTGAACGCGCTGATCGGGACCAGCACGAAGATCAGGATCGCGACGAAACGCAGCCCGTAGATTGCCGCGAGCACGTAGCGCTTCGGAAACGTATCGGCGAGGCGCCCGCTGGCGTAGCTGCCGATCACGTTGAAGGCACCGACGATCGCGAGCGCGGCCGCTCCGAGGCTCGGCGAGAGCCCGGCGCGCGCGACGATCGCCGGCATGTGCGTCTGGAAGAACGCGATGTGGAAGCCGCACACGAAGAAGCCCGCGCTGAGCAACCCGTAGCTCGGGACCGTGAACGCTTCGCGCAGCGCAGCGCCGAGCGAAAGGCTTCGCCCGGCGGCGGCGGCGCGGGTGGGCTCGCGCAGGATCAGCGCGAGCGGGATGATCCCGATCCCGATCGCGGCCAGCGCGATGAAGGTCGGGAACCAGCCCGCGCCGCCGATTGCGATTTGCGCGAACGGCGGATAAAAGAGCTGGCCGAGCGATCCGCCAGCGCCCAACAAGCCGAACGCGACGCTGCGCCGCTCCGGGGGGACGAGCGCCGCGACCGGTCCGATGAGCACGCCGAACGAGACGGCGGCCAGGGCGAGGCCGAGCAGCGTCCCGCCGCCCCACGAAAAGATGACCGGATCGTGCGTCGTTGCCATCAGGCCGAGGCCGAGTGCGAACAGCAGGCCACCCGACGCAACAGTGGCGCGGGCCCCGAACCGGTCGGCGACCGCGCCGGCGAACGGCTGCGCGATCCCCCACACCAGGTTTTGCAGTGCGAAGGCGAGCGCGAAGACGCCGGCCGACCAGCCGCGCACGCCTTCCAGCGGCGCGATGAAGAGCCCGAGCGACTGGCGGACGCCGTAGCCGACCGAGAGCGCGACGCACGCTGCCAGCAGCACACCGAGCCCGGGACGGAGGCGCATATCGCCCCTAACCCGGCTACACGGCGCGGGGCTTCGCGGCGATCTGCGTGGGCTGCGAGACGGTTTGTTGCGTGCCGGCGCCGGGCGGGGTCGCGCCGTGCTCGACGATGTTCACCAGCTGGTTGAACGCCGCCCAGCCGAACGTCAGCTGCGCTTGCAGCCCGTAGCCCCACGTCGGATTGGAGAACGTGTCGACGTGCGTCCCCCCTTGGACGAGGTACTGCCAGTAGATCGAGCCTTTGCCGTTCCCGTTCACCGCAGCGAGGTACGGCGTCGCGTTGTTCGCGGCCGTGACGAACATGTCGGCGGTGCCGGCGATCGAGACCATCGGCTTGCCGATCTTTCCGGTGTGTGCGAACGATGCGATCGCGGCACGTGCGGCCGCCGAGGGCGTGTAGTTCTGCCGCGCGACGGGATCCGCCAGGCCGGTGACGCCCGCTGACGGTGTTCCGGGCAGCCCAGGCGGGTTCGCGGGATTCGGCGTGAACGCGGCGCTCGAGGGCAGCGTCGAGGCGGCGAGCGGATCGACCAGCAGCGCATATGCGAATACCGTCAGGTCCATGTAGAACGACACCTGGTTCGCGTAGTACTCGTACCATAGCGATGGGTGACCCGCGGCCGCGCTCTTGATGTCGGCCGGGAACCCCGCCGCCTGGATCGCCGCCGCCGCAGCGGCGTTCGTGAACCCGCTAGCGACGTAGGCCGGCATGTTCTTGAGGAACTTCGGCATGTAGTCGAGGATGCTCAGCGCCGGAGTCCAGTACACGCCTTCCCAGTCGACTGCGCCGTCGATCACGTCGGGATGCTGTTCGTTGAGCGAGCGCACTTGCGCGCCGCCGTTCGACGTTCCGACCGCATACGTTTTCGTCGGCGTATAGCGGTTCGCGGTAAGGTAGCTCTTCGCGAACACCGTCAGCTGGTAAAAGTCGTCGTTCCACGCGGCGATCGGCTTCTTGTTCGGGTACAGCGAGCCGAGCCGGTAGGAGAACTTGAGCGTCTCCAAGCCGGCGAACTCGAAGTCGAACGGAAAGCTGCTATTCGGGTTCGGACTCGCCGCAATGACCTCGGCGATCGCGTTGTACGGGATCCCCTTGTTGCTGCACGCGGTCGCGTAACCGCCGGCGAGCAAGAAGTCTTGCCAGATACCGTCGTTCGCGAACTCGCTGCGAAACGCCGGCGTACCGATCACGACCAACTTGCCGTTCCACGCGTCCGGGACGCGCAGCACATACCGCTGGTCTGTAGCGTACGAACCGAGAATCTGCACCCCGGGGATCGGTATTGTCGCTCCGGTCGGCGTGCCGGGAAGGATCAGCGCCTTCGCGTCACCCGCGGGATCGTACCCGTTGCCGCTCGCCGGGACCGGGACGAATCCGAAGCGCAGGTCCGGAACGTGCGTGGGGCCGGTTATCCACGGCGGAACGGGTCCCGTCCCGACCTGCCCGGCACCGGCACCGCATCCGACGAGCCCGAGCGCAGACGCGCCCGCGACGAAATGAGAGCGTCTCACGCGTAGAATTCCCCTTCGAAAACGTGTGCGAAATCTGGAAGATATCTTCCAACGAATGCGCACTGCCGCCTACACCCGAACGGGTGTAGCAGCGTCGATCAGAGCAGCCCGGCTTCGCGCGCTCGGGAGATCGCTTCGACCCGGTTGCGCGCGTCGAGCTTCTGCATCTCGTTGCGGAGATACGCCTTGACGGTGTTGGGGCTCAGGCTCATCGCGAGCGCGAGCTCGCCGTTGGTCTGGCCGGTCGCGACGCGGCCCAGCACGTCGTACTCGCGGCGTGCGATCGGCGTCCGCGGGCCGCGCCGGCGCCGCTCCTCACGCCGCACCGCGGGC
>CALEOJ010000158.1 GCA_937910425.1 uncultured candidate division WPS-2 bacterium | reverse complement strand
GTTCCCCGCGGCGGTCTCCATGCGCCCGTAGTAGAGGTTGCTCCACGCGAGCCGGACGGGATTCCCCGCCGCGAGCGTGAGCGCGCGCTCGAAGCTCGCCTCGCCTTTCGCAACGTCGCCGGCTTTCGCCAGTGCACGGCCGAGCGTCACGTACGCGGAATACGACGGCTCGCGCTCAGCGATCTGCGCGTCGATCGCGGCGACGCGCGCGTCGTCGCCGAGATGCGAGACGGCGTACGCCTGACCGTGGAGCGCGTCCGAGTCGCCCGGAGCGAGCTTCAACGCTTCGGCGTAGTCAGCGTCGGCGTCGGCCCACGTGCCGAGCGCGGCCGCTTCGTCGCCGCGCAACCGCGCGAGCAGCGCCAAGTCGGCGTCCGCCGCCGCGACCGGCGCCAGCGCTGCGATCACGGCGGCGCGCAGGGTTTGCTGTTCGGAATGGGTCTTGATGAGGTCGTAATCGCGCGCGAGGTCGTTCATCGCGTCGTCCTGCAGATCGTCCGCCTTGGCGATCGCGGAGACTGCCCTGAGCGCGGTCGCTCGGATCGACGCGGCGTCGCCCACGAACGAATACTGCGCCGGATCGAGGCGCGCGTCGAGCTGCGTTTGGAATGCCGTGCTCAGCGGAGCGCTCGTGCCGTGCTGCGCAGCGACGATGTAGGCATGCAGCTGCGCGCGCGGCAGAATGTTGTCGGCGTGACGCGCGCGCAGCACGCCGTCCGGCCCGATGACCAGGGTCGTCGGATAGTTGCGAATGTCGTACGCCTTCGCGAACGCGCTCGTGCCGGTCGCGACCGCCTGCGCGTACGGCACGCCCTTGGCGGCGACGAAGGCGCGCACGACGTCGGCCGTCTCGGTCGTGTCGACGCCAAGGAACGCGACCCCGCGCGCTACGTCGGCCTTCGCTTCAGCAACGAGATCCGGCGTCTCCAGCCGGCACGGCGGACACCACGACCCCCACACGTTGACGACCAGCGTTTTCCCGCGATAGTCCGCCAGGTGCACGGTCTTGCCGGTGGTCGTCGCCAGGGTGAACGCCGGAGCCGGCTGCCCCACGACCGGCCCGAGCAGCTGCGCGGCCGCCGGCTGCGGAGCGAGACCGAGGCCGAACGCGCAGGCGAGCAGCCACGGTGCGAGTCGCTTCATACGTTCTTGGGACGCCCTCCCCCAAACGGAAGTTGCGATTATTTCGCGTAGTTGGGTTTGACCGTTCCTTTCGCTTTCGCGATTGCGAAGAGCGTTGGGTAGAACTGGGTGAACGAGTCGTCTACGGCACCGTGGTCGGCGTGGCACTGAAGGCAGTTCTTCGCGGGCTCCGGCTGTGGCAGGGTGGGACGCCAGGCGCCGTTGTTCTGCTCGAAGTTGAACCATGCCCATTTCGAAGGATACCGCGCGTCGTCTCGCATCTCCATCCGCATCGCGACGATATCGCCCTGGTAGAGCCCGCCCGGCGACAAGAACTTCGACTGCCGTGCGACGCTCGTCCGGACTTCGAGAACGAACATCGTCTTGTCCGGCCAATGCCCGGTCTGAACGAACGCCCGATACGCCTCCGGAGTAACGAACACGTTTTGAAACGCCGGTTTCTGATCGGCCGTCTTCGCCGGCGGGAGATGCGCGCGCGCGAGCGCGGTCAGCTTCGCCTCTTCGTCGGGATACGAGAGCGCCAGCGACGCGCTCGCGTAGACCCAGGTGCGATAGTCCGGCGGGATCGTGACGACCGGTCCCGGCGGAGGAGCCGTCGCGGCCAGTGCCGCCGGCGGCTGCACTCGCGAGCCGAACGCGACGAGAATCAGAGCGAGAACGATCGGCCACCACCGCATAGTATGCACCCCTTTTACGGTCGAGCGAATTCCGATCTCAGCTACGCTGCGCGGCCGGGTTGCCCCTGGCGCGGCCCGCCGGCCGAGGCGATTAGGTCCGGAGCTTGTAGCCCGCCGCCGTCAGCGCGAGGGCGACCGCGAACGCCGCGGCGGCGAGCAGCGTGACGACCGAGAGGGAGAGCCACAGCGAGACGTCGCCGGTGCCGATGTAGCTGTTGCGAAAGACGTCGATCATGTAGAACATCGGGTTCACCAGCGAGATCTTCTGGAGCACCGGCGGGAGCATCTGGAGCGAGGTGAACACGCCGCCGACGAAGACGAGCGGGGTGATGAAGAACGTCGTCAGCACTGCGATGTGGTCGAACTTCTCGGCCATCAGCCCAAAGATGATCCCGAGCGAGGAGAACAGCACCGCTACCAGCACGATCGTGAGCAGGTAGAGGCCCCAGTTCGTCGGGTAGGCGTGAACGAGCAGCGCGCCGAGCCCCGTGATCAGCAGCGCGATGAAAATCGCGCGCACGACGCCGGCTACGACGTACCCGAGCACCATCTCGATCGCCGAGAGCGGTGCGATCAGCAGTTCCTGGATCGAGTTCATGAAGCGCCCTTGGAACACCGACGAGGAGCTCTCGCTGTACGTCTGGTCGATCAGCTGCAGCATGATGAGTCCGGGTATCAGGAACTGCGCGTACGGGACGCCGTTCACGTTGTTGTTGAACCGGCTGCCGAGGCCGAAGCCGAAGACGAACACGTACAGCAGGGTCTGGATCACCGGCGGCCAGATGACCTGGTTGATGATCGAGAACGTGCGCACCATCTCGCGCTTGACCAGCGTCTCGAACCCGACGGCGTTGGCGATCATCGGCGGGTCAGTTCCAGGAACACGTCCTGCAGCGAACCGTCGCCGATGAGCTTCTGCGTCGCCTCGAGCGCGACCAGCTTCCCGGCCTGGATGATCCCGATCCGGTCGCAGAGCTCTTCCGCTTCTTCGAGATAGTGCGTGGTGAGGATGATCGTCGTGCCCTTGGTGTTCAGCTCGCGCAGCATCGACCACAGCTCGAGGCGCAGCTCGACGTCGACGCCGGCGGTCGGTTCGTCGAGGATCACCAGCCGCGGTTCGTGGATCAGCGCGCGCGCCAGCGTCAGCCGGCGCTTCATCCCGCCCGAGAGCTTGGTGTAGACGAGCTTCGCCTTCGAGGCGAGATCGAAGCGCTCGAGCAGCATGTCGGCACGCCGTTCGACCGCCTTGCCGCGGATGCCGTAGTAGCCGGCCTGAAAGATCAGCACGTCGCGGATGTTGAGGTAGCGGTCGAAGTTGTATTCCTGCGGCGCCAGACCGACCTGACGGCGCGCCGTCCGCCAGTCGCGCACGGTGTCGTACCCGAACAGCGAGATCGCACCGCTCGTGATGTGCGCCAACCCGACGATCGCGTTGATCGTCGTGGTCTTGCCGGCGCCGTTCGGGCCGAGCAACCCGAAGAACTCGCCCTCGGCGACGTCGAACGAGATCCCGTCGACGGCGGTGAAATCACCGTAGCGCTTGACCAGACGATCGATGTGGAGTGCGGGGACGGCTCCGTTCACGGGATGACGCCGCCGGGCGTACCGAGCTGCGCGTAGCGACGCCGGTGCAGTGTGGCCAGACGCTTCTCGAGGTCGGGGATCCCGCTCTTGCGCAACTGGCGCGCGACCTTCTCCACGTCGAACGCGACGCGCCGCGACTGCACTTCCCAGCCGCCGCTGCGCTGGGTGAGGATCGCGTAATGCGCCCGCGGATCGCCGTCTTTCGGCAAGCCGACGGACGCGACGTTGACCAGCGTCCGCCCGCGCCACACGCGCACGTACGGGAGGTGCAGATGTCCGAACGCGATCGTGCGCTGCGCAACGCCGTCGAAGCACTGCTCGAGCGTGTCGTCGTAGGCGTCCGGCCAGACGTGCCCGTCGTCGCTGTTCGGGTTCGCGTGGCAGATCAGCAGCCCGTCCTCGCCGTCGCCGATCGCGATCGAGAACGGCAGCTCGGCGAGCCAGCGGGTCCACTCGCCGCCGATTTCTTCGCGCACCCATTCGACGCCGCGTGCATCCTGCGGATCGAGCTGCGCGAGATCGCCTTCGCCGATCATCCGATCGGTGTTCCCACGCAAGCAGCGGGCGCCGGCGGTGCGCAGCCGTTTCAGGACCTGCTTCGGCTTGGGACCGTCGAGGCACAGGTCGCCGGCCGCGACGATGGCGTCCGCTCCGCCGCGCGCCGCCAGATCGTAGAGACAGCACTCGAGCGCGTGGACGTTGCCGTGGATATCCGAGACGATCGCGACTCGCACGGTTTCGCGCGCGCCTACGCGCGCTTCACGGCGAGGGCGAGCGAGAACGGGCCGAAACCGGCTTTGCCGAACTCCCACAGGTCGATCGCCTCGACCGAGATCTTCGCCTTGCGCATGATCGCGATCGACTCGCGAAAACGGAGGTTCGCGACGACGAGCCGCTCCCCGAGCGCGAGCACGCCGGCGGCGAGCTCTTCGCCGCGCGGGACCTCGACGATGCGCAAGTCGACGGCCGCGACGAGGTCGACGCGGTCGGGCGCGGCGACGATCGTGTCGGACGCGACGACCGAGAACACGTCACGAAGCCGCACGACGTCGTTGGCGACGGCGAGCTCCACGACGGAGTATCCTTGCTGCGAAACGATCGCCTCGAGCTGGCGGCGGCCCAGCTCGTTCGAGCGGCGGCGCAGGCCGCTGCCCGCCCGCGGCACACCGACGAAGACGCGACCCGGCGCGATCGCGACGTCGGTTGCGTCGAGCAGGCCGGGCGCCTCGATCCGGCCCACGATCGGAATCCCCAACTCCGCCAAATGCTTCTCGACCGCGACGACCTCGCTGCGGCGCTCGATCTGCGAGGGCCGCGCGATCAGCGCACCGTGCGGGAGCACGATCGCGCAGTCGGCGACCAGCGTCTCGGTCGGCGACTCCGTGTGCGGGCGGATCTCGTGGACCGTGACCCCGCGGTCGCGCAGCGTCCGCACGAAGATCGCGTGCTGTTCCGCGGCGCGGTCGGCGATCGGCGAGGGTTCGCCCTTGATCGGCGGCAGTTGGTCGACGGCGGACGACGGCCGGAGCACGAGCGCGGCGGCAAGCGTCCCGGCGTCGCTGGCGACGTACGGGCTGGCGTAGGTTTTCACGGTCACGACCAACGGCGGTTCGCCGGGCGAAGCCCGGGGTCCTGACCCTACGTCTTCGGCAGGATCGCGATGCGACCGGACCCTGCGATCGTCAGCGCGAGCCCGATGCCCACGATGAGGATGAAGAACTCGACTCCCTCGCCGGCTTGCTTCCCGGTGAAGTTCATGAAGAACCCGTTCTTCGCGTGGATCAAGAGCGCGGCGACGGCCATGTCGATCGCGATGCCGAGCGCGGCCAGCCGCGTCAGGATCCCGAACACGAGCGCGAGCGGGCCGAGGAACTCGATCGCGATCACGACGTACGCAAGCGCCGGGGGAATCCCGGCGAACGAGCCCATCCCCGCGACCGTGCCGGCGATCCCGGGCCCGCCGAACAGGCCGAGCGCCTTCTGCGCACCGTGCGGCCAGATCACGACGGCCAGCGTCAGACGCAGGATCAGCAGGGAGAGGTCGGCGGCGCGCATGCGGTGATCCTACCCGTGGAACGCACCGTCGACGACGGCGAGCGCCCGCCGGTAGAGTTCGTCCTGCATGCGGCGGTACACGTCAGGCTTCATCGCGTAACGGCGCTGCGCAAGTTTGTCGGCTCGACGCGAGAGGTCGACGATCCGCCCTCCGCGCGCGGTGTCGGCGTCGGCACGGCTCTGGTCGGTCCGCTCGAGCAGCGCCGCGATGCGGTTCCCCTCGGCGCTGGCGGTTTGCGTCGGCACCGGGATCGCGTCGTACGGCGCCGCGTCGCCGCCCGACGGCGTGAAGAAATCGCTCATGTCGGTTGCGAGCAGATCGCCGAGCGAGAGCGTCTCAAGGCCGAGGATCTGCTCGGTCGTCTTGAGGATGCTGACGGTCGAAAGGTGCCGCGTCCCCGCATAGTGCCGTTTGACGAACGGGCCGGCGGCGATCGCGTACGTCCGATACTCGTCGATGTGGTCGCGCGAGGATTGCGCGTCGTCGGGCGTGACGAACAGCACCGTCTGCCGCCACGACGGCAGGTGCGAGAGATATTGGACGATCGCGCCGAGCGCGCGGTCGCCGTCGGCGACCTCTTCCGGGATCGGCGGGATGCCGGGCCCGGCGCCGGTGTGGTCGGCGGGGAGCCAGATGAACGTGTAGCGCGGCTGGCGTCCCTGCGCGACCAGCGCACCGTAGTCGCGGATGAACTCCTTCGCGCGCCGCTCGTCGCGAATGCGCAGGTTCCAGCCGGGAAAGTCGAGATCGATGTGACCGGCGAGCACGGCGGGCGCGGGTACGTCGAGGCTGTAGAGTCCGCCCAGGCCCTGCGTCGGCGCGTCGCGATCGTCGACACCGGCGAACTGTGGATCGTCGGCCTTTGGATCCTTCGCCTGACCCTCGTCGTAGCCGCTCAGACGGATGAAGTCGCCGTAGTCGCGGAACGCGATGCGGTGCCGCGCCAGCGTGTTGAAGATGTAGCCCAGCCGCGGGTAGTCTTCGGGATCCTCGTTCTTGTTGACGAGCGGCGTGCGGCCGCCCTTCGCCAAGAGCGTGCGCTCCGTGTACAGCGTCGCCATCCCGCCGGCGAAGAACTGGTGACCGGCGTCGGATTCTTCGGCGTCGGCGAAGTTGTTCACGGCGAGCCCGTAGCGGCGCGCAAGCGCGTGGAGATTCGGCGTCGCGCTCTCGCCGAACGAGACCAGCGACGGGTCGCCGTACGGTGCGCCGAGATCGCCGAGCATCGCGTCGAACGTCTTGTTCTCTTCGAGGATCACCACGACGTGATCGATCCCCTTCGGATACGTCGACTTGGGAACGACGCGCCGCGTATTGGCCAGCGCGTTCATCGTGGTCGACTTGAGCTTCGTGGTCGAGAGATCGACCTTCTGCAGCGTCGACCAGACGGCGTTGGCGTCGCCGAAGATCAACGGGTCGCCGGTGAAGCCGGCGTCGTGTCCGAAGCCTTTCGTGTTGACGACGTAGAGCGTGCGGTCGTCGTTCGCGAGCGCGAGCGCGGTCGGATACCAGCCGGTCGGGATCAGTCCCAAACGGTGCAGATGGACGGGATCGCGCGCGTCCATCACCGCCACGGCGTTCAGCCCCGCCAGCGCGACGTACAGGCGGGAGCCGTCCTTCGAAAGCGCGAGCGCGGCGGGCTGCGTCCCGAACGGACCCTTGTCGAACAGGCGCAGCTCGGTGCCGCCGACCGCGCGCGGCGCGCCGCGCAATGAAATCGTCGCCACCCGGTCGACGTTCGTGATCGCGACGTACGCGTAGGCGCCGTTGGGCGTCGTGACGACGGCCGTCGGATGGGCGCCGCCGACGATCCGTGCGCCGTCGGGGGTCGGATCGAGCGGCAGCGCCGCGTTGGCGAACGGCGGTGCGTCCTGCGGGAGCGCCGAGAGATCGCCGTTTTGCGCGATCCCGAGGAACGAGAGGGCGGAGGCATGCTGCGGGTCGGATGCGACGGTCCGGAACGGTGGGGCGGTCGCGGGTTGCGCGAGCTTCGCATACCGCATCAAGCCTTCGTCGGTGACGAGAAGCCGGTCGCCGGCAAACGCGGCGCCGAACGGGAAGAACCCGACGTGCTGCTCGGGACCCCTCAGCGTGCGCGTCGTTGTGTCGATCGCGCTGACCGTCCCCGCCGCCTCGTTCACGACGTACGCGCGCCGGTTGTCGCGCGAGAGCACGATCGTGCCCGGATAGCTGTGGTTCTGGTCGGCGTACGCGGGATCGCCGGGGACCAGCGGTGTGATCACGTGCGCCTTGCCGGCGGTGAGGTGCCCGTTGGCGTCGAGATCGAAGGCGTACACCGCGTTCGTCGGACCGCCTGACGCAAGCACCAGCGTGCGCGAGGCGTCCGCCGGATCCGCCAACGCGACGACGCCGACCCAGAACTTCTCACCCGGCGCGCGATAGCGGTCGACGACGCGCATCGTCGCGACGTCCACGACGGCGAGCGAGAACCCGCCGGTCGCGGCGGAGTCGACCTGCGAGTGCACCAGCGCCTCGCGCTCGTCGTCGTCGGTCACGATCGCAAACCGTCCGTCGGGCGTCAACGCCACGCCGAGCGCGTTCATCCCGGTGACGACGCTCGTTCCGAGCGGCGTGACGATGCGCCCCGACGGCAGCACGGCGTCGAAGACCGCGCCGCGCAGGTGTCCGGCCGGGATG
>CALEOJ010000157.1 GCA_937910425.1 uncultured candidate division WPS-2 bacterium | reverse complement strand
AGTATCCGTACGACCCCGAGAAGGCGAAGGCGCTGCTCGACGAGGCGGGCTGGAAAACCGGACCGGACGGGATTCGCGTGAAGGATGGCCAGCGGCTGGAATTCCAGCTGTCGACGCAGACCGAGTCGACGGCCGGCCGTGCGAACGAGGAGCAAGTCCAAACCTACTGGCGCAACGTCGGCGCGAACGCGATCGTGAAGAACTACCCGACCCCGCTGTTCTTCGACAATACCGCGAACGGAATTCTGCAGGGCGGGAAGTACGACGCGGCGCTCTTCGCCTGGGTCGCCGCCGCGGATATCGACCAGGGCGCGATCTATTCCGGTCATTACTTGGCGCCGAAGGGTCAGAACGCGCTGTTCTGGGACAACGCGGTCGCGACCAAGGCGATGGACGACGCCAACGCGACCGTCGATCAAAAAAAGCGCGTCGAGCTCTACAAGATCGTGCAGGAAGAGTTCGCAAAGGACGATCCTTCGATCATCTTGTGGTTCCGCAAGGACCTCGAGGTCCACAACTCGGCGCTCAAGGGGTTCACGCCGACGCCGGTGATCACCACGCCGTTCTGGAACCCGTGGCAGCTCCACTACTGAGGCGCCGCGCTGCCGCGCTTGCGCTCGCCGTCTGCGCCTCCGTGCTTCCCGGAGCGTCCGGCGCGCAGGGCGCCCGGCATCCGTACACGACTCCGCACGTTCTGCGCTATGCGACGGGCGAGGACATCGTCGGGCTCAACCCACACCTCGTCCAGCAGTTGACGGTCTCGTACATGAGCCAGATGACGATGGCGTGGCTGCTGCGCTACGACAAGCGCAACCAGGCGGTGCCCGAGCTGGCGACCGCCGTTCCGTCCAAAGCCAACGGCGGCATCTCACGCGACGGCAAGACGATCACGTACCACCTGCGGCGTGACGCGAAATGGTCGGACGGCGTGCCGTTCACCGCCGACGACGTGCGGTTCTCGGTCGACGTCGTGCGGAACCCGTCCAACAACGAGGGGACCCACCTCGGGTTCGACCAGATCGACCGCGTCGAGGTCCCCGACCCGTACACCGTCGTGTTCCGAATGCTGCGGCCGTACAGCGGTTTCTACGTCAACTTCTTCAGCTCGGGCGGCGCGAACCCGTGCGTCCTGCCCAAGCACCTGCTGGACAAGCTGGCGAACATCAACGACGCACCCTACAACGCGCTGCCGGTCGGGATCGGGCCGTTCAAGTACGTCTCGTGGAAGCGCGCCGACAGCGTCGAGATGGTCCCCGATCCGCTCTACTTCGGGCGCAAGCCGAAACTGCAGCGCGTGATCTTCAAGATCATCCCCGACCGCAACACGACGCTGACGCAGCTCACGACGCACGAGATCGATTTGTGGGGAGCCGTGCCGGCTGCGTTCTACGACCGTGCGCGTGCTCTGCCGGGTGTCGCGACGATCCGGCAGGCGTCGTACGGATTCAACCACGTCGATTTCAACCTCGAGCACGGCGCATTGCGCGATCCCGTCGTGCGACGGGCACTGCGCTTGGCGACCGACCGCGCGATCATTCGCGAGAAGATCCGGCACGGCGTCGGGATCCTTCAGGAAACGCCGTTCTCTCCGGGGCACCCTTTCCACGTCGACCTGCCGCGCGTGCCGTTCGACGTCGCTGCGGCAAACCGGCTGCTCGATGCGGCCGGCTGGAAGCGTGGCGCGGACGGCGTTCGCGCGAAGAACGGTGAGCGGCTCGACTTCAACGTCGCGATCGGTGTCGGACTCCCGGACACCGACGCGATCCTCGAGATCATTCGGCCGTCGTGGGCGGAGATCGGCGCGCACTTCGACGTGCGGCATTATCCCTCTCCGCTCTACTTCGCGCCGGCCCAAACCGGCGGGATACTCTATTCCGGGAAGTACGACGTCTCGCTGTACGCCTGGTTCACCAATCCCAACGGCGACCTCACCAATCTCTATGCCTGCGACCGCATACCGCCGAAGGGTCAGAACGTGCCGCGCTACTGCAATCGGACCGCCGACGCGGCGATGCGGCGTTTCATCGCGACCTACGATCTTGCGGAGCAGCGCGCCGCGTCGCGGGTCATGCAGGAGGCGATCGTCCGGGACGTCCCGACGATCGTTCTCGACGCGCGCGAGGACGTCTACGCGTTCAACGACGACCTGCACGACTTCCACCCCAACCAAGTCACCGCGTTCGACGATCTCGTCGACGCCGACATCTGAGGCGCTGCCAATCGTGAAGAGAATCCTTGCAACCGTTCTTGCCGCGCTGCTGATCGCCGGCTGCACCAAGACGAATCAGGTCGCCAGCTCCGCAGGCGGCGGCACGTCCGACGCGGGATCCGGCGCAAGAAAGAATCACTACACGACGCCGCACGTGTTGCGGATCGGCGACATCCAAGATTTCGACAACCTCAACCCGCACTTGGCGACGGCGCTGCTGCTCGGGAACCTCTCGCAGCTCACGATGGCGTGGCTGGTTCGCTACGGCGCCGGCAACCGGCCGGTGCCGGAATTGGCGACCCAGGTACCGACGCAGGCGAACGGCGGGATCAGCAAGGACGGTTTGACGATCACCTGGCATCTGCGCAAAGGGGTCAAGTGGTCCGACGGTCAGCCGTTCGACGCCGACGATGTCGTGTTCTCGACCAACGCGGTGAACAACCCCGCGAACAATGAGGTCGGTCGTGACGGCTGGGACCTGATCTCGAAGATCGATGAGCCCGACAAGTTCACCGTCGTCTATCACCTCAAGAAGGCGTACTCCGGGTATCTCCCATCCTTCTTCGGATCGGCCGGCGCCAACCCGTGCATTCTGCCCAAGCATATTCTGGGCAACCTGCCGAATATCAACAACGCGCCGTACAACAGCAAGCCGGTCGGTATCGGCCCGTTCCGATACACCGAATGGGTGCGCAGTGATCACGTCACGCTGGAGGCGAACCCGTACTACTGGCGCGGCCAGCCGAAGATCAAGAAAGTCATCTACAAGGTCATCCCGGACCGCAACACGCTGCTGACGCAGTTGACGACCGGCGAGATCGACATGTGGACGTTCGTCCCGGTCAGCTTCGTCGGCCGCGCGACGGCGCTTCCGAACGTGAGCTTTCACCGCTCCCCCAGTTATCTCTACTCACATGTCGACTTCAACACCTCGCACCCTGCGCTCGCCGACAAAGCGGTGCGGACCGCGCTGCGGCTGGCGACGGACCGGAGATCCGCCGTTGCGAAGATCAACCACGGCGTCGGCATCGTGCAGGAGAGCCAGATGACTCCGGCGAGCCCGTTCTACAAGCCGATTCCGTTCGTGTCGTACGATGTCGCCAAGGCGAACAAGATTCTCGATGATGCCGGCTGGAAGCGCGGACCCGGCGGGATCCGCGCGAAGAACGGCGTGAAGCTCAACCTCGAATGGGCGTCGGTCTCCGGCAGCCCCGATGCGGACTCGCGCATCGAACTGATCCGCAGCAACTGGTCGCAGATCGGCGTCGGCATCGACCTCAAGCACTACAACTCGGCGCTGTTCTTTCAGGTCACGGGCGGGATCATGTACGGCGGGAAGTGGGACGTCACCGCGTTCCTGTGGCAGATGACGCCCGACGGCGACCTCAATCCGCAGAACTCTTGCGATCTGATGCCGCCAAAAGGCCAGAACGTCACGCGGCTCTGCGACCGGACGCTCGAAGAGCTCTTGCGCGCCGAAAAGGCCGCGTACGACGAGAGCAAACGTACCGCGATCATCATGCAGGCCGTCAAGCTGATCGACGCCGACGCCCCCTATGAAGTCCTGTTCGTCAGCGAAGACATCCATGCGTACAACAAGGACCTCACCGGCTGGCATCCCAACAACACCACGCCGTTCGACAACTTCATGAACGTCGATATTTAGGGAAGCTCGATGCGCCGCCGTCCGGAGCGGACGACGGCGATTCCGAGCAGGACGCAGCCCGCGAGGGGAAGCGCGCGCAGTGCGCCCCACGCGGGCTGCGGTGTTTCGAGCCCT
>CALEOJ010000156.1 GCA_937910425.1 uncultured candidate division WPS-2 bacterium | reverse complement strand
GACGCCGAGCACGATCGCGAAGACCGGCGCGCCGACCAGCGGTGCGGCGCGCGCACACAGCACGGCGACCGCGGCGACCGCCGCGGCGCTCACGATTCCCGGGATCACGCTACGGCGCGACGTGCCTTTCGGCGACCTCGTGCGTCTCGGGATCGCCGATGCCGTGGCGGAGGTACGATCGCGAGAGGTGCACGTACTCCGGCCCCGCGTGCTCGACCCACCCGACCGCCGGACCTTCGAGCTGTTTCTTGACGACCGCGGGCGAACCCGCGACGACGACGCGCGCCGGGATCTGCGCGTTCGCGCCGACGACGGAGCCGGCCGCCACCAGCGTGTGCTCGCCGACGGTCGCGCCGTTGAGGACGACCGCGTTCGTTCCGATCAGCGCGCCGCGGCCGATCCGGCAGTCCTCGAGGATCGCGCAGTGCCCGATGGTCGCGCCTTCCTCGATCACCGTCTCGGAGTTCTCGCTCACGTGGACGACCGAGTTGTCCTGCACGTTGGCGCGAGCATGGATGCGGATCGGGCCGTTGTCGCCGCGGATCACGGTCCCGAACCAGATCGACGCTTCCTCGCCTACCTCGACGTCGCCGATCAGGACGGCCGTCGGCGCGATGAACGCGGAAGCGGCCACCTTCGGGCGCTTGCCGCGATACTCGATGATCATGCCGGACCTCCGCAGAAGGGTGAGAGCGAAGGGATTCCACTTTGAGCGAACACCGTCACCGCACCCCTCTACGCGGAACGAAGGTCATCCCCCGCCCGCGCCCGGACGACCCGGACTACACCGACGTCAACTACCGCTACGCCGGCCTGACCGGCCACATCCACGAGGTGGTCGAGATCGGCGGGCGCGAGCTCGCCAAGGTCGGGTTCGACGACCGCAAGATCGTCTATTACTACCTCGCCGACCTCGAGCGCGAAGAAACCGCACCGAAACGAACCTTCCACGACGACCCGTCCTAGGATGACGTCGCGAAAAGCGGGGTCATCGGGAGGACGGTGGGGTCGCCGGCGTGGCGGAGGTGGCCGTTGAGTCGGAGCGCGTCTTCGATCGTGCGCAGGAGGCTGTAGTGGTTGTACGGCGTCGGGTCGGCGACGCCGTGCGGGCCGTGATTGGCGATCACGATCGTCGGGATGTGGCCGCCGCCCGGATTGTGCGCGTCCGCAACGCAGCACGACTTCGGGTTGGCGGGGAACTCCTTGCCGTCCTCGTCCCACGTGATCACGATCGCCGTGGTTGAATTCGGCGCGGTCCAGATCGGCGACGATTGGATCGCGGCGATGAGATCCGCGGCGTGCGCGTCGCCGCGCCGTACCAGCGCTTCATCGCTGCCGGCGCAGTCGGCCGGTGCGTTGCGCGCGCCGATCCCGTGCATCTCGTTGCACTGGTTCGGGACCACGAGCGCGAAGGCCGGGACGCTGCCGGCGCGCAGGTCCGCGTCGAGCGCGGCGAAGCCGACCAGCTCGCGCGCGCGATCGGGGTCGCGGAGCACGGAGGCGAAGTTCGTGAACCCGGTATGCTTCGCGGCGTACAGGCCGGGCGGCGTGTTTGACGCCCCTGGCGAGGCGATCGCGAGCGAGCCGGGTTCCGGGATGTCTTCGAGGTATGCGCGCCACGCGAGCCCTTTCGCGCGCAGCTCGGTCGAGAGGTTCGGGCCCTCGATCAGGTGCGCAACGTAGTCGGCCGCCGCCGTGTCGTGGCAGAACGGCCGATCCGAACCCGGGACGCAGTACCACGCGTCGTCGTCGTGGATCCCGAACGTATCGCCGCCGAGGAGCGCGACGTAGTTCGGCTCGGAGGGATGGCTCTCGGCGTACATGCGCGTCGCCGAGCCGTACTCGTGCGCCAGTTTCGCCAGGTTCGGCGCCCAGCCGCGCTCGAGAATCGTGCGGTAGCCGGTGTTCTCCTCGACGATCACGATAATGTGGTCATAATGCGGCACCGCACGGTCGCGAGCGGCCGTCGGCGCGGTTGCGGGGGGCATGGCGAGCAGTGCGGCGCCGAGTGCGAGGAGGAAAAGCATGCGCCGCGAGTTCGGCGCGAGGGCGCCGAGTCCGCGCGCCCGAACACGCACCGCCGTGCTGATACCCGCAACCCCCCCGCAAGCCGTCCCCGTGTACTCGGGCTTCGATTACGTCACCGTCGATGCCCAGCGCAGGCGTGTCTACGCCGCCCACGGCGGTTCGCAGCGCCTGCTGATCGTCGACGCCGATTCCGGCAAGGTCGTCGGTCAGGTCCGGGTAGGACCGGTGCACGGCGTCGCGTTCGATCCGGTGAGCGGCCACGTCTTCACCGGCAGCGGCGACAACGTCGTGAGCGAGGTCGATCCGGTCGCGCTGAAAGTGGTGAACCATCTCGACGTCGGCGGATCGCTCGACGCGATCGCGTACGATCCGTCGAACGGACGCATCTACGCCGATGAAGACGACGGCTCGCGCATCTTCGTCGTCGACGCGAAGACGTTCAAGCTCGTCAAGACGATCGCGATCCCGGGACACAAGCCCGAGTACCTCGCGATCAACCCGAAGACGCACGAAGTCTATCAGAACATCGATTCCGACTCAGAGATCGCGGTGATCGATCCGGTCACGATGGCGGTCAGCCGCACGATCGCGACGCCCGAGATCAAGCACAACCATCCGCTGCAGTACGACCCGGCATACGATCAGATCGTCATCGCCGGCGGCGGCGTGATGAGCGCGTACTCATCGAACGGAAAGAAGCTCGGCGAACTCGCGGCCGGGCGCTTCGACCAATGCGATCTCGATCCGACGCAGCACGTGCTGGCCTGCGCCGGCGACGGCGGCGTCACGCGCTTTCGCTTGCAGCGGGGCGCCGCGCCGGAGTTGATCGACAAGACTGCGGTCGACGCGGGCGTTCACACGGTGGCGATCGATCCCACGACCCACGCGGTCTTTGCCGTCTGGGGCGACCGTGAGGGCAAGGGCGACTTCATTCAGAAGTTCACGCCCGCGCCGTAGCGACCGCGCTCAGCCGCCGTAGCGCTTACGCCGGCGAGAGGACGTGGATGACGCGGCTCGCGAGCAGCTCCCTCGTTTTCGCGGCATAGGCCTTCATGTGCGGTGCGGCGGCGTGGGCTTTGAGCGCGTCGCCGCTCTCCCACTTCTCGATCACGACGAAGCTGTCCGGACCGAGCGCGGTCTGGATGCCGCCGAAGCCGTCGGCGTCGACCGCCGCACCGTATTCGATGCAGCCCTGCTCGGCGCGGACCGCCGGTACGTTGGCCGCAAACGCCGCCAGGACCGCATCGCGCTGCCCCGGTTTGGCGGTGATCATCGCGAGCACGTGGACCACGATCAGGCCTCCACTGGAGTCGGCGCGGCGGCCGGGAGCGGGTTGAACGTCGCGCGGGCGGCGAACACGTCGGCGGCGAGCACGAGGAACGCTTCGAGGAGCCAGGCCGCCGTGTGCACGGCCGGGAAGGCGACGCCGCCGTCGTCCGTGCGCGCCAGGAGGTGCGGCTTCCCGTCGTCGGCGACGCGGACACCGCAGATCGCCGATGCGTACGGCTGCAGCGCCGGAACGTTCGACACCGCGGCGACCGCGATGCCCGGAACGCTCTCGACAGCGAAGAAGAGGTCGCGTGCCTCGAGGACCACGCTTGCGAACCCCGCGGGGTGTTCCTTCGGCGCATCCTCGACGCGCACGCCGGCCGGCGCGTCGAGCTGCGGCGGCGTCCGGCGCACGAACCGGACGCCCAGCGCCAGGGGCGAGGAGCGTCCCTGCACCTGCGAGACCAGGTCTCCGAGCTCGCGCGCGGCGTCGAAGAGCGCGGCGTGCGCGACGGCGGCGGCGTGGTCGGCGGCGAGC
>CALEOJ010000155.1 GCA_937910425.1 uncultured candidate division WPS-2 bacterium | reverse complement strand
GGTTGCAAACCTTTGGTGGTGTTGTCGTACGAAAGGTCGATGGCGCCGTAGACGGTCACCGGTTCGCCGTGGATGAGGAAGGTGACGTTGTCACCGGGCGCCATCATCAGCGGCGCCGGGGCGCCTGCAGCGGGCGGTCGCGCGGCCGGCGGCGGCACGGCGCGCTGCGCCTTGAGCAGTTCGAGTTGTGCCTGCATCGCGTCCATCTGTCGCTTGTACGCGTCCATCTGCGCTTGCAGTGCTGCCATCTTGGCAGCGTTATCTGCGGCCTCGTCAGCTCGCGCCGCCGTCGTGGTGCCAAACACAAACACGAACGCAAACGCGAGCGCGATCAATCTCTTCATGATCACACTCCATCCGAGCCGCCGATCGGCAACCCCGAAGGCGCAGCCCGGTTATCGATGCCGACGTTCGCCTGCCTGGATACTAGGTCCTGGTATTTTGTATTCCTGTGGAATTTTGTCCCAAGGCTAGGTGTTCCTTAGGGCAAGCGGTCCGTCAGCCGGCTAGAGCCGATCCCGCCGCTTGCCTTGATGGGCTAGAGGCGGGCCGAAACCTGCATCGTCGCGCGGGGGCCGATCGCGCGCTGGTACTGCGGCGGCCAGGGCGCGTCCGCGCCCAGCGCGCGGGCCGCGAAGAGCGGCCAGTACGGGTCGCGCAGCAGCTCGCGTGCCAAGATCACGAGATCCGCCCGCCCGTCGGCGACGATCGCTTCCGCCTCCGCGGGCTCGGTGATCATCCCGACCGCACCGGTCGCGATCCCGGCGTCGCGCCGGACGCGCTCCGCGAACGGCGTCTGGTAGAGCGGCCCGATCGGGATCGTTCCGGGCGGCACCGGCACGGCGCCACCGGAGCTGGCGTCGATCAAGTCGACGCCAGCTCCGCGCAGGATGCGCGCGAGCTCGACGGTCTGCTCGATCTCCCAGCCGCCCTCGACCCAATCCGTCGCCGAGACGCGAACGAAGAGCGGCAATCGCTCCGGCCACACCCCGCGCACCGCCCGGACGATCTCGACCGCGAGCCGCGTCCGGTTCTCGAACGAACCGCCCCAGCGATCGGTGCGCGTGTTGACCAGCGGCGAGAGGAACTCGTGCACGAGGTAGCCGTGCGCCGCATGGATCTCGATCACCGTGCCGCCGAGCTCCAGCGTCCGCCGCGCCGCGGCCGCGAACGCCGCGATGATCTCGGCGATCCCGGCCTCGTCGAGCGCGCGCGGCACCGGATAGGTCGGATCGAACGGCGTCCCGGTCGGCCCCACCGGGATCCACCCGCCGTCGGCGGCCACGACGGCGCCGCCGCCGTCCCAGGGCCGCTTGGTCGAACCCTTGCGGCCCGCGTGCGCCAGCTGCGTGCCGAACTGCGCGCCTTGCTGGTTGCAGAAACGCGCGATGCGCTCCAACTCGCCGGCGTGCTCGTCCTTCCAGATGCCGAGGTCCTGGGGCGAGATTCGACCGTCGGCGGTGACCGCGATCGCCTCGGTCAGCACGAGCGCGGCCCCGCCGACGGCACGGCTGCCGAGGTGGACGACGTGCCAGTCGTTCGCGAAGCCGTCGACCGACGAGTACTCGCACATCGGCGAGACCATCACTCGGTTGCGCAGGGTCACCTCGCGCAGGCGAAAGGGGGTGAAGAGTGCGGACATCGTGCTTCCAGACGGCGCAGGACCACGACGGGGTTGCGGCGGACGAACGGACCGCGTGACGATCGGAACGTTGCAGGCCCAGCCGGTTCGGGAGCGTCCCGATTTGGTCGCACCCTCCGTCTCGGCGGCGATCGCCGCGTGGAGCGGGAGCGTGCCCGTCGACGACGTCGTCGTTGCGGAGATCGACCCCGGCCTCGCCGACACCGCGGCGTTCTGCGAGCGCTACGGCGTGCGGATGGACCGCTCGGCCAACTGCGTCGTGCTCGCCGCGCGGCGCGACGGGCGGAGCTGGTTCGCTGCCTGCCTCGTCCTTGCGACGACCCGCGCCGACGTCAACGGGCTCGCCAAACGGCAGCTCGGCGCGAGCAAGATCTCGTTCGCGGCGATGGACGCGGCGACGGCGGCATCGGCGATGGAGTACGGCGGCATCACGCCGATCGGACTCCCGTCCGATTGGCCGATTCTGATCGACGACGCGGTCGTCGCCGCCGGCCGGGTCGTGGTCGGCAGCGGCGTGCGGCGCTCGAAGATCTCGCTCCCAGGCGCGGTCCTGGCGGAGCTGCCGAACGCGGTCGTGCTCTCCGGACTCGGCCGCGCGGTGGCGACGGAGAGCTAGTCTCCGGCGACGATGGTGGCCGCGAGCGCGAGCTCGGCGGCGGCGTCGGCGAGGTAGATGGGCCGGATCCTGCCGCGCATCACGAACACGACGTCGACCGCGGTGAACGCCATCGCACTGCAGACTGCGAGCGCAGCGGTCTCGGCGGCGATCTTCTCGCGCCGCACGCCGAACGCCAGCGCGACGCCGTTGGCGATGGCCAGCGCGGCGACCGTCTTCACCAGCCACTTGTCCGTCTTCGGGCCGGTGACCGCCTCGAACGAGGGCATGTGCACGAGCGGCCACATCCCCGACGCGACGTAGTACGCGGCCATCACGGCGAGCGCTGACCGGCGCACGGGTGTCAGTTTTTCGTCCGAGGCCGACGGCTCATATCCGGTTTCCGTAGGAGAAGCGAGCGGCGTGCTCCTGCTCGAAGGGGCCATCCGGAGGTGCAGGATGCCTGAATTCACCGTGGACGCGACCCGACTCGATCCGTACAAGAACTTCAAGTTTCGCGTCAAGTGGGAGAATCGCTACGTCGCCGGGATCAGCCGCGTCTCGCCGCTACGGCGCTCGACCGACGTCGTGAAGTATCGCTCGGGCGGCGACCCGAGTTCGTCGCGCAAGTCGCCGGGCCGGACCGAATACGATCCCGTCGTGCTCGAGCGCGGCGTCACCCACGACACCGACTTCGAGGCGTGGGCGAACAAGGTGCACGACTTCGGCGCGGGATTGGGGAGCGAGATCTCGCTCAAGGACTTCCGCAAGGACGTCGTGCTCGAGTTCTACAACGAGGCCGGCCAGTTGGCGCTGGCCTACAAGATCTACCGCTGCTGGGTTTCGGAGTACGTTGCGCTGTCCGAACTCGACGCCTCGCAGTCCGGCGTCGCGATCCAGTCGATCACGCTGCAGAACGAAGGCTGGGAACGCGATCTCTCGGTGCCCGAGCCGGCCCCGCCATCGTTCAACGCGCCGTGAGCGCCACGCGTGCGGCGCTCGCCGCGATCGGGCGCGACGGTGCGGTCACCGGCGCGTTCGTGTTCGACTGCACGCCCGAGACGCTGCGGCGTGACCTCGTGCACGGCCCGGCGGGCATCGTGGAGACGATCGTCCTCGCGTTCACGCTCGACGCAACCGATGCGCTCGAAGCCGGCGACGCGACCGCAACGCAGCTCGGGCTGCACCCAACGATCGCGCAACTGCGCCAGCTCTTCACACAACCGTGGCTCGTGCTCTCGTGGGGAGCCTCCCGGACGCTTCCGATCCAGCCGATCGAGGCGAACGTTACCGAGCTCGCATTCGACGCGGCGCTCAACCCGATCCGCGCCGACGTCACGCTGCGCGCAAACGTCGTGGTGCGGTCCTCGACCGATGCCGCGGTTGCCGGATTCGTTCAAAGAGCCGAAGCAGCGGCCTCGAGGCTCGCTTCGCTCTACGCTCCGGGGCCCGTCCCGCCGCTCGGTTAGCGGACGCTGTTCCACGCGTCGAGCACGGCGGCGACGCTCCACGCCTGCGCGAACGCGCCGCGGGCGGCGAACGGAGCGTCCCCGTCGGCGATCTCGGCCAGCGTGCCGATCGCGTCCGCGGTCAACCCG